>CAYHDD010000193.1:0-6049 GCA_964355195.1 uncultured Rhodoferax sp.
GAGCGGCGGGTCCAGACCGGGTTGGCACGCCAACTGGTGTACGCGTCGATTCATGACCCGGTCGCGACCACGACCAAGCTGGAGCAGGTATTTCCCACCGCAGTGGCCCGTACCACGTCGCTGACCAGTTGGGTGGCAGCAGCGCGGGCCAATGTGGCGGGCCTGACCGGCGACCCCGTCCTGTCGATCAAACACGATCTGGAGGCCTACGAAGCCGCCATCGACAGCGGGCAGTTGCGTCAGGCCATGGTCTGCCTGATCAACGTGTCCGAGTCCTTCGCCACGCTGGGCGACCTCAGCGCGGCACTGCAGTGGAGCGAAACCGCCGTGACGCTGGCACGCAGGACCGGTTGGCCCGCCAGCCTGGGGGTTTGCCTGATGCAACTCGGCGACGTCATGCGTCAACTCGACCGCCACACCGAGGCACGCGCCTATTTGGAAGAAGCGAAGAATCTGATGTCGAGCCAGACCGGTTCACGCAACTACGTGAACGCGCTCGGTGCTCTGGGGCAACTCGCATTGGACACACAAGATTTCACGGCGGGCCTGGCGTGGTTCAGTCAACTTGAGAGCCATGTGACATCCGGGCTGGCTCCTGACCAGTTGATCCGGGCATGGTCCGGTCAGGCAGACGCTTTGCTTCGTCTGGGTCGCGCTCAAGAAGCCAAACCCAAGGCCGGCGCCGCCCTCGGATTGGCCCGCGAACAGTCCAGCGCCGATGCACAGATCCAGGTCCTGCGGATTCTGGCTGAGTTGCACGCCCAGCACCGTTTGCCAACACCACCCGACATGACGGACGCCACGCCTGCGCTGCACTACCTCAAACTGGCGACCAAAATCGCAAGTGGCATCAGCGGCTATACATTGAGCCCTGAGTTGCTCGGCCAGCTGGCCAGCGCCCAGGCGGCCAGCGGCGACCATCGCTCTGCCTACGACAGTCAGTTGGCAGCCCAGGCGGCTCGCAACCGGATGCAAGTGCAGGAGGCCCAAAAACGCGCCCTGACGATGCATATTCGCCAAGAGATTGAGCAAGCGCGCGCCGAAACCGAGCTCCATCGGCAATTGGCTTTAACCCTGAAAGAGACCGGCGCCACGCTGGAGATGCTGGGCGCGATCGGCCTCGAGATCACCACCGGCCTTGACCTGCAGCACATCTTTCAAACCCTCCATCGACACGTCAGCGGGCTGCTCGATGCCACCTTCTTTGCGGTCTACCTGATTGACAACGCGAACGCCAGTCTGCACACCGCCTTCGGCGTAGAGGCCGGAACTTCCTTGCCCGTGATCACGACATCGCTGGACCATCCCACTTCAATGTTTGCCCGCTGTGTGCGCGAGCGCCACGAAATCGCGATCAACCGCGACAACGGCGCTGACGATCCAAACCTGCTGCCGGGGACACTGCCAGCACTGAGCCTGCTTTACATACCACTCTTTGTCGGTGAACGCGTGTTGGGAGCGATGTCGATTCAATCGCCGCTCAAGGACGCTTATGGTGAGCGAGAGCGCTCCATCTTCCGCAGTTTGTGCGCCTACGGCGCCATTGCGCTGGACAATGCCGCCGCCTACACAGCGGCCGCCTTGGCACAACAGCAAGCCGACATGGCATTGCATGATTTGCGCAAGGTTCAGGAACAGTTGGTCGAGCAAAACAGGCAGTTGGAACGCTTGGCCGTCACCGATCAACTCACCGGCCTGTACAACCGCCTGCGACTGAACCAGGTGATCGAGGAAGAGAGCCTGCGCGGCCAGCGTTACGCCAGCAGCTTTGTCCTCATGATGATCGACATTGACCATTTCAAACTGGTCAACGACACCTTTGGCCACCAGGTTGGCGATCTGGTGCTGGTGGGTATCGCGAACACCTTGCGTGACAGCGTGCGTCAGATTGACATGGTGGGCCGCTGGGGCGGTGAGGAGTTTCTTGTGCTTTGCCGCGAAGCCGACCTTGAGGGCGCCCTGGTGCTGGCCGAGAAGCTGCGATCGGCCGTGCAGGCTCAAGTATTTCCAGACGTCGGCCACAAAACCATCAGTGTCGGTGTGACAGCGTTTCACATCGACGAAGAATTGGCTACCCTGCTGGCACGCGCCGACGCCGCGCTGTACCGGGCCAAGCATGGCGGGCGCAACCGCGTCGAGTGCGCTACCTGACCTCATTCGACCCACAACGTGGTTTGAGCTGGTTCGGCTCTCTACGGGACCCAGTCAGTGCACAATGCGTCCGACAAAAGCTTCAACCATGTCATCCACCACCACAATTTCGCTCAACCCGGCACCCTGGCACGCGGTTGTCGGCGACGCCAACCAACTCGGAGAGTCGCCGTTCTGGCACCAGGCTGAACAGATGCTCTACTGGGTCGACATACCGCAGCGCCAAATCCTGCGCGCCAACGTCTACATGGGGTCCGTCGAACACTGGGACATGCCCTCCGAGCCAGGTTGCATTGCCCCGGCGGCCAGCGGTGGCCTGGTCATCGCCCTGCGCGAGGGCGTCTTTCGTGCGCGCCAGTGGGGCGGCGGGCTGGAGCACGTCGCCACACTCGATTACGACCCCGCCCACATGCGCGCCAACGATGGCAAGTGCGACGCGCTCGGGCGACTGTGGATCGGCACGCTCGACGAAACCAAACAGGCACGCAACGCCGCGCTCTACATGATCGACGCACGCGCGCCCGGCAAGGCGCTGGTGGTGCGCAAGACCGACCCCGCCACGCTGGCCGTCACCACGGGCAACGGCCTGGCCTGGAGCCCCGATGGCGCCACGCTTTACTGGGCCGATACGGCCAGCCACGCGGTCTGGGCCTGGGACTTTGACGCCGTCAGTGCCAGCCTGTCAAGGCAGCGCCTGTTTCATCAGTTCACGCCCAAGTCGGAGTTCAACCACCAGGCCTACGCCGGGCGCCCGGACGGCGCCGCGGTCGATGTGCAGGGCAATTACTGCGTCGCCATGTACGAGGGCGCCCGTGTCTGCCAACTCTCTCCTGACGGCAGGCTGCTCGCAGAGTGGCCTACGCCCGCCCAGTGCCCGACCATGCCCTGCTTTGGTGGTGACGACCAACGAACCCTGTACCTCACCACGGCGCGACAGAAACGAAGCACAGCCGAACTGCAGGCCCTGCCGCTGTCGGGCTGCATTTTGTCCAGACGCGCAGCCGTGCCGGGTCTGCCGGTAAACTTCTTCCTGGACTGAGCGCACTGTGCGACGCCGCTTCCTCTGCCCTTGATGCCATTGCCCGACCCATGTCAAACCAGGATTTCCCTTTGAAACAGCTCTGTGAGCGGGTGCGCGCGGCCGCCGCAGCGGGCACGCCGCTACGCCTTCGCGGGGGTGGTTCGAAAGACTTTTACGGTCAGGTCTTGCAGGGTGAGGCGGTGGATCTCAGCGTCTGGCGCGGCATCGTCAGCTACGAACCGAGCGAATTGGTAGTCACCGTGCGTGCCGGTACGCCGCTGAACGAACTTGAAGCCGCTCTGGAAGAAAGAGGCCAGTACCTGGCCTTTGAACCGCCCCACTTTGCCGGTTCGGCGGCAGGCCAGTCCACCTGCGGTGGCATGGTCGCGGCTGGCCTGTCGGGTCCGGCGCGCGCCAGCGTCGGCAGCCTGCGCGACTTCGTGCTGGGTGTCACCTTGCTCAATGGCCGTGCCGAGCTGCTGACCTTCGGCGGCCAGGTCATCAAAAACGTGGCTGGCTATGACATCTCAAGATTGATGGTCGGCGCCCTGGGCACGCTGGGCCTGCTGACCGAGATCTCGCTCAAGGTCTTGCCCGCCACACCAGCCGAAGCCACGCTGCGCTGCACGAATTTGAATCAGCAAAGTGCACTTGACCTGCTAAACCGCTGGGGCGGTCTGCCGTTGCCACTGAACGCCAGTTGCTGGCAGCCCCAGGCGCAGTCGGCGCCCGGCCAGTTGTTGCTGCGCCTGCGTGGCGCGGCGGCGGCCGTCGAGTCAGCCTGCCCGCGCCTGCTGGCCGATCTGCGAGCCCAGGGCGGCGAGGCGACGCGCATCGACCCTGCGCACGCGACGCCGAGCTGGCTGGGCTGTCGCGATCAGACTCTGCCCTTCTTTCAGGCGCCTTCGCCAGAACTGGGCTTGTGGCGCTTGTCGGTCCCGCAAACCGCGCCAGCGCTCGATCTGCCCTTTGCGCAACTCGTGGAGTGGCATGGGGCGCAGCGCTGGCTATGGGCGCCGCTGTCGGCGCTGGCGCAGTTGCGTCAAACTGCCAGCCATGTCGGCGGCAACGCCACACTGTTCAGAGTGCCCGCCAACGCCGACGCCATTGCCGTGCCGCGCTTCGCCCCCTTGAGCGCGCCGTTGGCTGCCATCGGGCAACGGCTGAAGCTTGAGTTTGACCCGGCCGGCATCTTCAACCGCGGCCGGCTTTACACCCAGTGGTAAGAGCGCAGCATGCACACCGAACTGGCTCCCGAGTACCAAGACAGCGCCGACGCCCGTACCGCTGCCGGATTGCTGCGCAAATGCGTGCACTGCGGCTTTTGCACAGCCACCTGCCCTACCTATCAGTTGCTCGGCGACGAACTGGACAGCCCACGCGGGCGCATCTACCTTATCAAGTCCTTGCTTGAAGGCGCGCAACCGACGCGCAAGACGCAAGCCCATCTGGACCGTTGCCTGACTTGCCGCAGCTGCGAAAGCACTTGCCCGTCAGGCGTGGCCTACGGTCAGTTGCTCGACATCGGACGCAAGCTGGTCGAGGCCAAGGTGGCTCGCCCGGTGAGCGAACAGGCGCTGCGCTGGACGCTCAAGGAGGGTCTGCCGTCGCCGCTGTTTGCCCCGGCCCTGAAGCTGGGCCAACTGCTGCGCCCCCTGCTGCCCGCCGTGCTGAAAGCCAAGGTGCCGGCCAGGCAGAGTGCGGGCGCCTGGCCGAGTGCGCAGCACGCGCGCAAGGTGCTGCTGCTGGCCGGCTGCGTACAGCCCGCCATGGCGCCCAACATCAATCGGGCAACCGCCCGCGTGCTCGACACCGCTGGCGTGCAAACCCTCATTGCGCCCGAAGCAGGTTGCTGCGGCGCCGTCAAGTTCCACCTCAACGACCAGGACGGTGGCAAGGCGCAGATGCGCGCCAACATCGACGCCTGGTGGCCGCATCTTGAGGCGGTCGAGGCGATCCTGATGAACGCCTCAGGCTGCGGCGTGACCGTGAAAGAATACGGCCACCTGCTGCACGACGACCCGGCCTATGCCGCCAAAGCAGCGCGTGTCAGCGAAATGACTCGGGACTTGACCGAGTGGCTACCCGAGCTGGACGCAGCGCTGGGCGAGCGCTTGCGCCATGCCAATGCGGCACGCACCGGCAAGCTCGCCTACCACGCGCCATGCAGCTTGCAGCACGGCCAGCAGTTGCGTGGCGCCGTTGAGAAGACGCTCGCCAGTTGGGGCTTCGATGTCCGCCTGTGCGGCGCTGAAGCGCACCTGTGCTGCGGATCGGCCGGCACCTACTCGGTCCTCAACCCGGGCTTGTCGGGCGAGTTGCGCGAGCGCAAGCTCGGCCATTTGCACGCCACTTTCGAGGCCTCCAAACCCGATATGATCATCTCAGCCAACATGGGCTGCATCACCCATCTGCAAAGCGGCACCGCAACGCCGGTGCGGCACTGGATTGAGGTAATTGACCAGTTGCTCCACGCCCCCGCCTGACCCCGCGTCGGTCACCCCCGACGCTCCATAGACCCTACCCATGATCTTCCCATCAGCCCTTGAAAACCTGAATGTGGTCGCACAGACCACACTGCTTCCGCCCTCTCAACTGCACGACGAGATTGCGGTCACGGCGCGCGCCACCCTGACCATCAACGCGGCACGGCGCAGTCTGATCGACATTCTGAGTGGCCAGGACACGCGCCTGTTTGTGGTGGTCGGTCCCTGCTCGATCCACGACCCGCACGCCGCCCTGGAATACGCCCAGCGCTTGCGCGCGCTCGCCGACGAGGTGGCGGATCAGCTCTTCATCGTCATGCGCGTCTATTTCGAGAAGCCACGCACCACGGTCGGCTGGAAAGGCTTGATCAACGACCCGCACATGGACGAC
>CAYHDD010000194.1:0-6047 GCA_964355195.1 uncultured Rhodoferax sp.
CAGACGCCTGCCACTACATCTGCCACTTCGGCTAATGCATTGCATTTCCAAAATCATTTGTGTCTAGGAGTCGAGCCGAAGGCAGTGCAGTAGCACGGCAGGGTGAGACAACGGCGACCGGGATGATTTAGAACTGGAATCAGACGATGACCGGCTCGGGTTCGAGGCGAATACCAAATCGCTCGTAGACGCTGGTTTGGATCGCCTTGGCGAGGGTCATGACTTCGCCACCGCTGGCCCCGCCCCGGTTCACCAGCACCAAGGCCTGCTTTTCATAAACACCGGCTCTACCAATGGACTTGCCCTTCCAACCGCAGGCGTCGATCAACCAACCTGCCGCCAGCTTCATAGAGCCTTCATCGAGGCGGTAGTAAACCACTTTGGGATCGCGCGCGATGATGTCGGCGCACTGCTCCGGCGTCACGCAGGGGTTCTTGAAAAAACTGCCCACATTGCCAATGACGGCCGGGTCGGGCAGTTTGGCTTTGCGAATACTGCAAACCCACTCGTAGATATCGAGCGCTGTCGGTTGGCATATGCCTGTCTCCAGCATCTTCTTCTCCAGGTCTGCATAACCCAATACCGGTTTCCACGGTTTTGGCAAAGCAAAACGCACCCGAACGACCATGGCCCGGTCGGCCAACCCCAAGGCACTGGAGGCGTGCTTGAACACGGAATCGCGGTAACCAAAGCCGCACTGGGCGGCATTCAGCGTAAACGCCCTGCCGCTGCGAAGGTCGACCGCATCCAACGAATCAAAGCGGTCTTGCAGCTCAATCCCGTAGGCACCAATGTTCTGCACCGGGGCCGCGCCGACGGTGCCCGGGATGAGTGCGAGGTTTTCCAAACCCCAGTAACCTTGCTGCATGGTCCAGCTCACAAAGTCGTGCCAATTTTCGCCGGCGCCAGCCTCCACAACAACGGCCTTGGCGTTCTCCTCGACCAGACGTCGGCCCTTGATTTCGACTTTCAAGACGATCGACTTGATGTCACCAGTGAGGACAATATTGCTCCCGCCGCCCAAGACGAATTTCTGTTGTGCAGCCAAACCATGATCGGCCAGCAGTGCTTCGATGTCGGCCTGACTGCCAATACGAAGCAGGCTTTGCGCCTTGGCAACAATTCCAAGACTGTTGTAACTCTGAAGAGGGATGTTTTTCTCGATTAACATTGCTGCCATTCTCTCACTGCCTTGAGACCGCTTTTTCGGGAGTTAAGCCATGCCATCATTTGACACTGTTTGTGAAGCCAACCAGGTGGAAGTCAAGAACGCGGTCGACAACTGCGCGAAGGAAATCGGCACGCGCTTTGATTTCAAAGGCACGCCGGCAGCCATCGACATCAAGGACAAAGAAATCACCCTGATTGGTGACGCTGATTTTCAGTTGACCCAGATTGAAGACATCCTGCGCAACAAGCTGACCAAGCGCAGTGTTGACGTGCGTTTTTTGGACAAGGGTGATGTACAGAAAATGGGTGGCGACAAGGTCAAACTGGTGATCAAAGTTCGAAACGGCATAGAGACCGAGGTTTCCAAGAAGATCCAGCGTTTGCTCAAAGACAGCAAGCTCAAGGTGCAGGCCGCCATTCAGGAAAGCAAATTGCGAGTGACGGGCGCCAAACGCGACGACCTGCAGGCAGCCATGGCCTTAATCAAGAAGAGCATCACTGACGTGCCATTGAGCTTTGACAATTTTCGCGACTGACAAGTGCCACTGTGACCATCCTGAGCGAAAACGAATACGAGGATCTACTCAGCCTCTGGGCTGATCTGGAGTCCGGCTTGGGCATTATTTTGCGGAGCCCAGGCAGCATTCAGCAGTTTCAGCAACGCGTCCGACAGTACGACCACTGGATGAGTGACCTACTCAAAGTCGATCCAGATCTGGGGCTTTACCTGCTGTTTCAGCTGGCGGCCAACTCACCCGTCGGTTACAGCGCGTCGCACGCGCTTATATGCGCCGTTCTGTGTCACTTGATGGCGCAAGAACTTCAATTGCCAGTGGCAGAGCGCGACAGCCTGGTTCACGCTGCAATGACCATGAACATGTCGATGACCGATTTGCAGGACAAGCTGGCAGACCAGATCGACAAGCCAAACAGCCTGCAACAACATACCATCAGCCGACACCCCTTGGACAGCAGCTTGATGTTGACCCATATCGGGGTGACGGACGAACTCTGGCTTGAAGCCGTCAACCTGCATCATGACGAGAACACCAGCAACGGTGACTTGCACGCTGTGCCAGCGGCGCAGCGGCTGGGCCGCATTCTGCGTGCCGTCGACCGTTACGCGGCCATGATCAGTCCGCGAAAGTCGCGTGAAGGGCGCAGCGCAGCCGAGTCATTGCTGTCGATCATCACCCGATCAGCGCAGCGCCAAGACGAGGTTGGACAAGGCTTGGTGCGTGCCGTCGGACTTTACCCGCCAGGCACCTACTTGCGCCTGGACACGGGTGAACTGGCGGTCGTTCTGCGTCATAGCACACAATCCAACCAGCCCCAGATCGCTATTGTCATCAGCGAGGAGGGTGAAGTGCTGCACGTGCCGCGACTGCATAACACCAGCGATGGCAACCCGCGCATCAAAGTAGCGCTGCCCGCCGCATCCGTACACCAACGCTTCAGCCACCACCGCGTTCTGCAACTGCCCCGGTCTTGAAGCTGTGACAGGTCAGCTCAGCCACTTTTGCAGAAACTGAGCCTCGCCCATCGACGGATCAAGCTGGTAGTTGGAAAACCCGATTCGACGGTAGAGCTTGGCCGCGCCAACATTGCCGCTAAGAACTTCCAGCGTTAACTTGCATGCCCCGCGCAGACGTGCCAATTCATCAACCAGTAACAGCATCTTCTCAGCAATGCGTTGACCTCGATAGTCAGGCAGTACAACGACATCGTGCACATTGACCAGGGGCCTGCAGGCAAAGCTCGAAAACCCTTCCACGCAGTTGACCAGACCCACAGGTCTCGCGTCGTCCGCGCTCACGTAGGCCAGGACGCTGAAGCACTGAGGCCGCTCAGCGAGGGACGCCACCAGATGCGTGCGAGCGAAATCACTGAGGCCAGAGCCACCGCCCATCGGATCTTTGGCATAGGCGTCCAACAGGGTCACCAGCGCAGTGGCGTGGCTTGTGTTCGCATAGTTCACCTGACAAACCCGGACATTCAGGAGAGACTTCATAGCGCCAACACGTCTGCCAGTCGCTGCGCGCAGCGCTGCGCCTGCCGCGCATCGCGCGCTTCAACCATGACCCTCACCAAGGGCTCGGTTCCACTCGCCCGGATCAGCACTCGTCCCTGGCCAGCCAACTCGGACTCGACAGCCTGAAGCTCGGCCTGCAGTTGCAGCTTGCTCTTCCAGTCTTGCCCAGGTTGAAGCCGAACGTTGATGAGAACCTGGGGAAAGAG
This sequence comes from uncultured Rhodoferax sp., assembly GCA_964355195.1. Classification (GTDB taxonomy): domain Bacteria; phylum Pseudomonadota; class Gammaproteobacteria; order Burkholderiales; family Burkholderiaceae_C; genus Rhodoferax. The sequence goes on from CAYHDD010000194.1 coordinate 3,409, forward strand.
AGTCACATCCGCCAACAAGTCGGTCAGGGTCTGGCCGCTGCGCAGACAGGCTTGCAAGACCTGTAGCGCCGAGATCAGGCCATCACCCGTCGTGTGCTTGTCCAGCGCCAGCAAATGCCCTGACCCCTCCCCGCCCAACAACCAGCCTCGCTTCTCCAACTCCTCCAACACGTAACGATCTCCCACCTTCGCACGCACCAGTTCGATGGACTGAGCCTTCAGAGCCAGTTCGACCGCCATGTTGGTCATCAAAGTGCCGACAACGCCGTGGATCGAGTCCTTTGCCCCATTGCTGGTGAACTTGCCACCCCGAAAGAGACGCTCTTTGACCATCAAGTAAAGGATCTCGTCACCGTTGAACAGGCGACCGTTGGAATCAACCAACTGCAGACGATCCGCATCGCCGTCCAGGGCGATGCCGTAGTCTGCCGCATGGGCTTTGACCGCGTCGATCAGAGCCTGTGGGTGGGTCGCACCAAAGCCATTGTTGATGTTGAGCCCGTCGGGCGCACAACCGATGGCGACGACCTCGGCCCCCAGTTCATGAAAAACTTTGGGCGCCACCTGGTACGCGGCGCCATGCGCGCCGTCGACCACGATCTTCACACCCTTAAGCGTCAGGTCGGCGGAAAAAGTGCTCTTGCAAAACTCAATGTAGCGACCTGCCGCATCGTCCAGCCGACGCGTCTTGCCCAAACTATTGGAGTCGACCCAGACCGGGGCCTCCTCCAGCACCAGTTCCACGTCAGTCTCCCAGGCATCCGACAGTTTGGTGCCCTGCGCGCTGAAGAATTTGATGCCGTTGTCGGCAAATGGATTGTGACTGGCGCTGATCACCACGCCCAGCGAGGCACGTTGAGCCCGCGTCAAGTAGGCCACGCCCGGTGTCGGCAGTGGCCCCAGCAGGACCACATCCACGCCAGCGGAATTGAAACCGCTTTCCAATGCGCTCTCCAGCATGTAGCCTGAGATGCGCGTGTCCTTGCCAATCAGGACCGTCGGACGCGCCTCGGCCCTCTTCAATACGCGTCCCACCGCATGGGCCAAGCGAAGCACGAAATCAGGTGTGATCGGCGCCTGCCCCACCGTGCCACGTATCCCGTCCGTTCCAAAATACTTTCTATCCATGTGATTCCCCTGATTGACAAATTTATTGAACATTGCTGCCGGGTTCTACCGCACTCAAGACGCGCAGTGCCTGCACTGTCTCGAAAACATCGTGCACGCGCACGATGGACGCTCCCCGCTGCACGGACAGCACTGCGGCAGTCACACTCGCAACGGCCCGCGGATGCGACGATGCCGACGAAAGCGGTGCCGAAGAAGACCCTGCAATCTTCGCCAAAGACCCCTTGCGCGACCAGCCGGTCAATAGCGGCAAACCGAAGCTCAAGAGCTCTCTCTGTCGCGCCATCAACTCGAAATTTTGCGCCAAGGTCTTGCCAAATCCAATGCCGGGGTCGACAACGATTCGCGAACGCACAATGCCATTGCGTTGCGCTTGCATTGCCACCTGCGACAGAAACAGTTGCACCTGCAGGACGACGTCGCCTTCCAATGGAGCACTTTGCATTGTCAGGGGTACGCCGTGCATGTGCATCAAGCAAACACCGCAACTCGGGTGCCTGGCGATCACCTGCGTTGCGTTCGGTCCTGTCGCCGAGGCTGCATCGGACCAGCGCAAGGCCCACACATCGTTGATGATGTCGACACCCAGGTCCAACACCGCTTGCATGACGCCAGGTTTGTAGGTGTCGACCGAGACCGGCACACCCAGAGCAACGGCCGCTCGCACGACCGGTCGCAAACGCGCCAGTTCTTCCACCTGGTCTAGCGCGCAAGCCCCAGGGCGAGTCGATTCGGCGCCGATGTCCAAAATATCTGCGCCCTCCTCAATGAGTCGCTCGCAATGCCGCAGCGCAGCCGCCGGATCGGCGTAGCGCCCACCGTCAGAGAACGAGTCAGGCGTTACGTTGACGATTCCCATGATCTTGGGTGTGGTCAAGTCAATAGCAAATCTGGAGGTGGTCCACTGCATTGAAGTGCTTGTGCTCTGAGCAACAAGAACGGGGTCCGATCGCCCCGTCTCTATTCAGGAATCCAGCCGCTAAGCCACCGTTGGCGCCGCATCCGGTTTCACCGCCGGTACGCCGCCACTGTTACCGTCTCCCCCGGTGGAGGGCATGCGTGGTGACCAGTCTTTAGGTGGACGCGGCTCCTTGCCTGCCATGATGTCATCAATCTGATCGCTGTCGATGGTTTCCCACTCCAGCAAAGCCTTGGCCATGACATGCATCTTGTCCTGGTTGTCTTCAATCAGCTTGCGCGCCAGACTGTACTGCTGGTCGATGATTCGGCGCACTTCCGCATCGACCTTCTGCATGGTCTGCTCGCTCATGTTGGTGGTCTTGGTGACCGAGCGCCCCAGAAACACTTCACCTTCATTGTCCGCATAGACCATCGGACCCAGCGCGTCCGTCATGCCGTAGCGCGTCACCATGTCTCGCGCGATGTGTGTGGCCCGCTCGAAATCATTGCTGGCGCCGGTGGTCATCTGGTTCATGAACACCTCTTCAGCGATGCGTCCACCAAACAGCATACTGATCTGATGCAGCATGTATTCGCTGTCATAGCTGTAG
>CAYHDD010000195.1:0-6031 GCA_964355195.1 uncultured Rhodoferax sp.
CCAAATCGCCACCGGGCGTGCGTGACTACTCGGGAGACCACAAATGACACAGCTGAAGAAACGCCTGGTCCAGCTTGAAGTGCTGCGCTATGACCCCGAAAAGGACAGCGAGCCGCACTTCCAGAAGTACGAACTGGAGTGCCCGGAAGAATGGGTTGTACTGGACGCGCTGACGGCCGTCAAGGAGAAGATTGATCCAACGCTGAACTTCCGCTGGTCGTGCCATATGGCCGTATGCGGCAGCTGCGGCATGATGGTCAACGGCGAGCCCAAGCTCTCCTGCCACGCTTTCTTGCGCGACTACGAAGGCGTCATCCGCGTCGAACCCCTGGCCAACTTCCCGATTGAGCGCGATCTGGTCACCGTTGCCGACGACTTCATTGACAAGCTCAAGCGCGTCAAGCCCTACATCATCCCGAAGGAGAAAAGGACGATTGAGCAAGGCGAGTACAGGCAGACTCCGGCGCAACTGATGAAGTACCGGCAGTTCTCCTTGTGCATCAACTGCATGCTGTGTTACGCCGCTTGTCCCGAGTATGGCTTGCAGCCAGACTTCATCGGGCCGGCCGCCATCGCTCTGGCGCATCGGTACAACCAGGATTCACGCGACGGCGGACGTGACGAGCGCCAGGAAGTGATTGCCACACACGAGGGTGTTTGGCATTGTTCGTTTGTTGGCGCCTGCTCCGAGGTTTGCCCCAAGGCGGTTGACCCGGCCGGCGCATTGCAGCAAGTCAAGGTTGCCAGCACCATCGACTGGTTCAAGGAACATCTGTTACCCGGAGGCGCAAAATGAGCCGCAAACCCTATGTTCGCCCGATCTCCAAGACCGGCTGGTTTTTCAAGCACCCGCGCTACATGCGCTACATGCTGCGCGAGGTGACGTCGGTACCGATCGGCGCTTTTGCGCTGCTGCTGGTATGTGCCGTTGAGCGCCTGGCCAAAGGTCCCCAAGCCTGGGATTCGTTTGTCGCCGCCCTCACCGGCCCCTGGAGCTTTCTCGGGCTGGCCATCATTTTCGGATTCACCTTGTACAACACGGTCAGCTGGTTCAGTGTGACACCCAAGGCCTTGCCGATTCAAACCGGCGAAACCTTCCTGGATGGCAAGTACATCATTGGCGCCCATTACGCCGTGTGGATCGTTGCCACACTGGTGATTCTGATTCTTGCAGGAGTGATGTAACCATGGCCAAGTCGAATAAACCCATAGTCTGGAGCCTGTTCGCTGCTGGTGGCACGCTCGCGGCCTTTCTGGCACCGGCGCTGGCCTTGATGTTCCTGATGCTCTCGCTCGGCCATGCGCCCGACCTGCTGAGCTACGCCAAGCTTCACGCATTTGCAGCGCACTGGTTTGGCAAGCTGTGCCTGATGGGCGTCATCACGCTCTTTTTGTGGCACGCCGCGCATCGTTTGCGCGTCACCGTGTTCGACTTCGGTGTGCGTCAAGACACGGTCGTCGCCTGGGTCGTGTACCTTATCGCTGCAGGCGGCACCGTGGCAACGGCGATGGCTCTCCTCGCTCTTTGAGCGGAAGTGGTATCCTCTGGCACATAGTTGCAAGCCACCCGCCCTGCGGTGGTCGCCCCTTCGGGGGCATTTTTTTTGAGGTAATTCGTGAGCCCGAAAGAGTCCGCCAGCCTGAGCGCCACCGAGTCCCCGCACCCAATGCTGAGCGCGGGAACAAATTTCGCTAGCGTGCCTGTTCCAGAGTACCTTGAAAAGACCTATTGGTGGGCCTACGTGCACCCGAACGCGGTGCGTGTGTTTGAGCGTCAATGGCTGGTGAACCTGATTCTCTGGGGTAACTTTGCGCGCCTGCGCGATGCCGCCCTGGCCGAGCTTGGCGAAGCTGCCAAGGGCAACGTCTTGCAGGTAGCCTGCGTTTATGGCGACTTCACCGAGCACCTGGTGCGACGGCTCGGCCCCAAAGGTCATCTGGATGTGATTGACGTGGCGCCAGTGCAGATCAAGAACCTGCACGCCAAGTTGAAGGACCAGCGACAAGTCAGCATCCTGCGCCAGGACTCGACCGACATGCAGTTCGAAGATGCAAGCCGCGATGCCGTCGTGGTGTTCTTTCTGCTACATGAGCAACCTGAAGAAGTGCGCCGAAAGACCGTCGCCCAGGCCTTGCGCATCACCAAACCAGGTGGCAAGCTGATCTTTGTGGACTACCACAAGCCATCGGTCTGGAGCCCGTTTCGCTACCTCATGGTGCCAATCCTGACCCTGCTGGAGCCCTTTGCCATGGACCTCTGGCGCCATGACATCACGCGCTGGCTGCCAGGCGATGTGACGGTCGCCCAGGTCGAAAAGAAGACCTATTTCGGCGGGCTCTACCAAAAGGTCGTTGTGACCAGATAAAACCGGGGCGCGCCGGGCCGAGCGCGTGTGCCCAATCAACCCAGACGTTCGAGTATCAGGACGCCGAAGAAGGCAAACCCGGCGTAGAGAACCCATTTCAGTGCCGTCAGGCCATAGCGCTTGTACTGAGCTTGACCGGTCGCGGTGTAGATGGCAAAGGACACTCCCGCGCCGAGCAAAAGCAGGAGCAGGAGCCAGCGAAACAGCAGCATGGCTACCAGGCCCTCGCCAGTTGCGCAAAGCCTTTGGGTGCCTGTTTTTCATCTATGAAGCTGACCATTTCCCAGGCGTCACTGTGCGACAACAACTCGCGCAGCAACTTGTTGTTGAGCGCGTGCCCGGAACGGAAAGCACTGTAACTCGCCAGCAGCGGCTTGCCGAGCAGATAGAGGTCCCCCATCGCATCGAGGATTTTGTGCTTGACGAATTCGTCGTCATAGCGCAAACCTTCGGCGTTGAGAACCTTGTAGTCGTCCATCACGATGGCATTGTCCATGCCACCACCCAAGGCCAGGCCATTGGCCCGCATCATTTCCACGTCCTTCGTAAAGCCAAAGGTGCGGGCACGGGCGATGTCTTTCGAATAGGAACCGGTGCTCATGTCAAAGGCCACTTGTTGGCCTGTGACATCGACCGCCGGATGGTCGAAATCGATCTCAAAGCTCAATTTGTAACCGTGGTAGGGATCCAGGCGCGCCCACTTCTCGGACGCACCGGTGCCCTCCCGAACCTTGACCGGTTCGACGACGCGGATGAAGTGTCGCGGCGCATTTTGAAGTTCAATGCCGGCGCTTTGCAGCAAGAACACAAAAGACGCCGCAGAACCGTCCAGGATCGGCACTTCCTCGGCATTGATGTCAACATACAGGTTGTCAACACCCAAGCCGGCGCAGGCCGACATCAGATGTTCGACCGTGGCAACGCGGGCGCCCTGAGCGGAGATCGTCGAGGCCATACGGGTATCGCTCACCGCCAGCGCCGAGATCGGAATCTCCACCGGTGTGGGCAGGTCAACGCGCCGAAACACAATCCCGGTGTCGGGCTGCGCCGGACGCAACGTCAACTCGACCCGCTGCCCGCTGTGCAGACCCACACCGACGGCGTGGGTCAGGGACTTGAGCGTACGTTGCTTGATCACAGGCTGATTTTACTAGTCTGCCTGTTTGCGCAGGAACGCCGGGATCTCGAAGTCGTCCATGCCACCTGAAGCCAGCGCATCGACCTTGGCAGCAGCGTGACTGCGGTCGCGGGTGCGCCAGACGCTGGGCGTGTTCAAACTCTGGTAGTTGTTTTCCTGCACCGCGTTGACCGACGGCATTCCGTTGGGAAGTGTGTTGTTGACGGTCGGATTCGACATCGACTCCGGGAACGGTTCGTCATAGGTTCCGGTGCGACGCGCCTGTTGCGGTGCGCTTGGCAGCACATGCATTGGTCCGGGTCGCTTGACACCCTGGCGCGAGAGTCCGGTGGCCACCACCGTGACACGAATCTGGTCGCCCAGATTGTCATCGTAGGCGGTGCCGTAGATCACATGGGCATCGGGCGAGGCAAACTTGCGAATCGCGGTCATGGCAACTCTGGACTCGCTGAGTTTGAGCGAACCCTTGGCGGCGGTGATCAGGACCAGCACGCCCTTGGCACCGGACAGGTCGATGCCTTCGAGCAGTGGGCAGGCAACAGCCTTTTCGGCAGCGATGCGCGCCCGGTCTGGCCCGTCAGCGGTAGCGGTGCCCATCATGGCCTTGCCGAGTTCACCCATGACGGTTCGCACGTCCTCGAAGTCGACGTTCATGTCACCGGGAACATTGATGATTTCAGCAATCCCGCCGACCGCATTTTTCAGGACGTCGTTGGCAAAGGCAAAGGCCTCATGCTGGGCCACATCGTCACCCAGGACTTCCAGCAACTTCTCGTTCAAGACGACGATCAGCGAGTCCACATTGGCTTCCAGCTCCACCAGGCCCTGCTCGGCGTTTTGCATGCGCTTGGATGCCTCGAACTCGAACGGCTTGGTGACCACTCCGACGGTCAGGATGCCCATTTCGCGTGCCACGCGTGCGATCACGGGGGCAGCGCCTGTTCCCGTGCCGCCGCCCATGCCCGCCGTAATGAACAGCATGTGCGCGCCGTCAATAGCCGCCCGGATGTCGTCGATCGCCAGTTCTGCGGCGTCGCGACCCTTGTCGGGTTTGCTACCCGCCCCCAGGCCGGTGCTGCCGAGTTGGACGTTCTTGTGCGCCAGGCTGCGCCCCAAGGCCTGCGCATCGGTATTCGCGCAGATGAACTCAACGCCCTGCACCGCGCACTCGATCATGTGGGCGACGGCATTGCCACCGCCACCGCCGACGCCGATGACCTTGATCTGGGTCCCCTGGTTAAACGCTGCCTCTTCAATCATTTCGATGGCCATTTTTTTCTCCTTAAATTTCAAACTTGTTGACAGTTGCCGAAAGTGGTTCAAATTCTTTGTGTGTCGCTAGGAAGGCGGATCCGTGCCTCGCCATCGCCACTGCGGACTCCCGCGTGCAAGCCACAGCTTGCCGGTATGCCGCAACAGGACGAAGAGCCGACACTTCTGGCGTCGGCACGCATGGCGCAGGTCGCGCCCAATCGGCTCTCGCCGATTGCGGGGAATTGACGAGCCCAAGAATGAGGGCCAGCGAGGAACGCGAGGGGGTTTCATACTCTAAAAATTTCCCACAAACCAGTCTTTGATCTGGCCGAAAGTAGCTTTCACCGAGCCACCCTTCTGGGCCACCTTGAGACCGCGCAGACGCGCCAGTCGAGCTTCCTCCAGCATGCCCATGACGGCCGCAGCGCGCGGCTGCGCCACCATGTCAGCCAGGGCGCCGGAGTACTTGGGGATGCCTCGGCGCACCGGCTTGAGGAAGATGTCCTCCCCCAACTCAACCATGCCCGGCATGACACAACTGCCTCCCGTCAACACGATCCCGCTGGAGAGCATCTCCTCAAAACCCGACTCTCGCATGACCTGGTGCACGAGCGAGAAGATCTCTTCGACGCGTGGCTCAATCACGCCCGCTAGCGCCTGCCGACTGAGCATGCGCGGACTGCGGTCACCCAGTCCAGGCACCTCGACCTGGGCGTCAGGGTCGGCCAGCAGCTGCTTGGCGTAGCCACTCTCCACCTTAATCTCTTCCGCGTCCTTGGTCGGCGTGCGCAACGCCATCGCAATGTCGCTGGTGATCAGGTCACCGGCAATCGGGATGACCGAGGTGTGCCGAATGGCGCCATTGGTGAAGATGGCGACATCCGTGGTGCCGGCTCCAATGTCGACCAGGGCAACACCGAGCTCTCGCTCGTCCTGCGTCAACACAGACAGGCTGGAGGCAAGCGGATTGAGCATCAGGTGTTCGACTTCCAGCCCGCAGCGACGCACACACTTGATGATGTTTTCGGCGGCACTCTGGGCGCCGGTGACGATGTGCACTTTGGCCTCCAGGCGAATGCCGCTCATGCCGATCGGCTCCTTGACGTCTTGCCCGTCAATCACAAATTCCTGCGGCGCCACCAGCAGCAATCGCTGATCGGTCGAGATGTTGATCGCCTTGGCCGTTTCAAGCACGCGCGCCACGTCGGCTGCGCTGACTTCGCGGTCCTTGATAGCGACCATCCCACTCGAGTTGATGCCACGGATATGCGCG
>CAYHDD010000196.1:0-6024 GCA_964355195.1 uncultured Rhodoferax sp.
ACGTGACTGGCGGCCTGAGCGGAACCGCCACGGTTGACACCAGCGGTCTGGCCACTATCTTGGTTCCGGTTGCCGCCGACTTTGCGACTGAAGGCGCTGAAACGCTTACAGTCACTGCGCAGGGTAAGTCTGCCTCGATCACTGTCAACGATACATCCAGGGCGGTGGTAGTTCCAGCCTATGCGCTGTCTGCGTCCAGCACCTCGGTTGACGAAGGCTCAAGTGCCGTCTTCACTCTGACTACAACCAATGTTGCTGGTGGAACATCTATCCCCTACACAGTGACTGGTGTTAGCGCGGCCGATGTCACAGGTGGTGCACTGTCCGGCACGGCCATTGTTAACGCCAGCGGGACGGCCACGATCTCTATCCCAGTTGCGGCCGACTTCACGACCGAGGGTGCTGAGGCGCTGACGGTAACAGCGCAGAGCAAGTCGGCATCGATGACGATTAACGATAGCTCTAGAGGGGCGTCGAACTTACCGCCGACATTCACGTTCAAGACTGGCAAGCTTACTACCGACATCGGCTCAACTTCAATCGATGTTGGTGACAACGTTGCTTTGCAGGCAGACGGGAAGATACTCTTGGCGGGTTGGACTGGTGGGGGTGCCGGAGGCGACTTCGCTCTGGTTCGATACAGCGCCGATGGCATACTTGATACGACCTTTGATGCAGACGGCAAGGTAACCACCGACTTATATGGTCCTGACGCTGCCCGAGCAGTGACCGTTCAATCAGATGGCAAGATACTCGTTGTCGGATCAAACGGTGCTGATTTTGAGTTAGTAAGATACAACAAGGACGGCAGTCTTGATGCCCAATTTGGTTCGGGTGGAAGGGTTTGGTCACTGCATGGAGGTAGCGTTGCCTTTGATATAGCGGTGCAACCAGACAACAAAGTCTTAGTAGTTGGAGGAAGCAATTTTGGTCAGTCGGGTTCAGGCGGGGTCGTGTCACGATACGACTCTGCTGGGGCACTAGATTCGACCTTTGGCAGTGGCGGTTGGGTCTTGAGCAATGCTGGCGGTTGGAACCAAAAATTTGCTCTAAGTTTGGCCTTGCAGACAGACGGCAAGCTGCTTGTTTCAGGGCAGGGTTACTCTGGCTTCGGCTTTGTGGAACGCTACAACGCCAACGGGAGCATCGACTCAAGCTTTGGCGCCGCTGGTTTGGTTAGTTTGACCAGTGCAAACGGGGCGAGCATAGTTCTTCAATCGGACGGAAAAATCGTCATCGCAGGAACAAAGAACTATGACTATGTGAGCGTCACCCCGTCAAACGTGGACTTTTCCCTGATACGGTTGAACAGCGACGGCAGTCTTGACACCAGTTTCAATTCTTCAGGAAAGGTCACGACCGACTTCAGCAGCACGGTTGATCAAGGCTATAGCGTCGCTATTCAAAGCGATGGCAAGATCGTGGTGGGCGGCGTTAGCAACAACGACTTCGCCCTCGCCCGCTACAACGCAAACGGGACGCTCGATACGACATTTGGCACCGGTGGCAAAGTCAGTACGGCCATCAACGGCCCAGGAAATATGGGCGTTGATCAAGCCTATTGCGTAACCATTCAGCCAGATGGGAAGATTCTTCTTGGCGGGACCAGCGACGGTGATTTCGCCCTTGTCCGTTACAACACAGACGGCAGTGCAGACAACAGCTTTGGCGCAGTTCACAGTACGCTTGATTCAAGTCCATCGTTTGTCGAGAATTCGGCCCCGGTGGTGTTGGCCCCGCGCGTCCAGGTTTTTGATGCGGAACTCTCGGCAGCGAACAGCTATACCGGTGCGTCGTTGAGCCTTGCCCGGCACAGTGGCGCCAATACGCAGGACACGTTTTCAGTAGCTTCCGGAGGATCGCTGACACCACTGCTTAGCAACAGCGACTTGGCGGTGGACGGTATAACCATTGGCCGTGTTGCCGCAAATGATGCTGGAACCCTGACACTGACCTTTGCTGCCAATGCGACAGAAGTTTTGGTTGGTCGCGCACTTGAGCAAATCACCTACGCCAACAGTTCGGACGCGCCGCCTGCGACTGTTGAAATTGACTGGACATTTAGCGACGGCTACGCTGGTGCAGGTGGCGCTCTCTCCACGGTGGGTAGCACCACGGTGCGCATCACGCCAACCAACGATTCACCGATTGTTTCTCGCGCCTTGGTTGATCAAGCCGCGCCAGTAGGCGGGCTGGTTAGCTACAACATTGCCTCCGATGGTTTTACTGATCCCGATGGAGAAGCGCTCGTATACCGGGCGGCCATGGCAAATGGCACTGCCTTGCTGTCATGGCTCACATTTGACGCTACTGCGCACACTTTCAGCGGTACGCCCGGTGCCAGCGATGTGGGAACCTTTGACATTCTGGTATTTGTTACCGACAGTGCAGGCAAGAGCGCATCCGATCTCTTCAGCTTGGCGATCAGCGCCCCATTGCCAATCAACGGAACAGCGGCCAATGATGTTCTCACTGGCGGCGTTGGCAGTGACATCATCAGCGGTGGCGACGGCTCCGACTGGCTGTACGGCGGAGGTGGCTCAGACACGATCAATGGCGGCACCGGGAACGATTACGTGTACGGCCAAGCCGGCAGCGATGTACTGGATGGAGGTGATGGAGCAGACATCGTCTCAGGTGGTGACGGCAATGACACGGTGTCAGGCGGAAATGGTGATGACGGCATGTACGGCGATGCTGGTGTCGACACCATGAACGGTAATGACGGTGGAGACTTCATGGCCGGTGGCGACGACAACGACGCAATACACGGTGATGATGGTCAGGACTGGATGTACGGCGAATGGGGTGACGACACGCTGTACGGTGACGCCGGAAATGACTTCCTGTTTGGAAACTTCGGCAATGACACGCTGATTGGCGGGCTGGGCAATGAGCTTCTGTATGGCGGCGAAGGGGCTGATACCTTTGTCTTTTTCGGCAATCAGGGTGAGGACTTCATAGTTGATTTCAGCGTGGCACAAGGTGACCACATCAGCGTTGCTTCTGGCACCAATGGCATTACCACTGCGGCACAAGCACTGGCGCACATGCGTGACTCTGGTGCAAATTCAATACTGGACCTGGGTGCTGGCAACTACGCGATGTTGCTCGGCGTTGCCACTTCATCGCTGCACGCATCAGACTTTGTGATTGAAGCGGCGACCCCTGGGACGACGCCGACATACAACCTGACAGGACCAATCACATCAGTCAACGAAGGATCGGTCGCCAGTTTCACCCTGAATACCACGAATGTGGCGGCAGGAACCTCGGTCGCTTACGCGATCACGGGTGTAAGCACTGCGGATATTGTGGGTGGTCAGTTAAGTGGCACTGCAATCGTTGACGCCAGCGGGGCGGCAACCATCAGTGTCGCAATTGCGGGAGACTCCAGCACGGAAGGTGCGGAGACGCTGACTGTGACGGCACAAGGAACGTCGGCTGCCGTGCTGATCAACGATACATCAACCACCCCCTTGCCGGGCTACAACCTGCTCGCAGGCAGTACTTCAGTCAACGAAGGGTCGGTCGCCAGTTTCACCCTGAGTACCACCAATGTAGCGGCGGGAACCTCGGTCGCTTACGCGATCACTGGGGTTGGCGCGGCGGATATTCTGGGTGGTCAGTTAAGTGGTACTGCCATCGTCAACAGCAGTGGAGCGGCCACGATCACGGTGCCAATCGTGGCGGACAGTTTGACTGAGGGCACGGAAGTCCTTACCGTGACAGTTCAAAATACGTCAGCATCAATAAGCGTCAACGACTCATCGACAACGCCGGTGGTGCCGACCTACAGTCTGGTGCCCAATAGCGTTGCCATCAATGAGGGGAGCGTTGGCGGCTTCACACTTCGAACTACCAATGTTGCGACTGGAACATCCGTTGGTTACATTCTGTCGGGTTTGAATGCAGCCGACATCACTGGCGGCTTGTTGAGTGGCAGTGTGATCATTGACTCCAACGGTATGGCAACGATTGCTGTTTCCATCATTGCGGATTTATTTACAGAGGGGACCGAGACACTGACCGTGACCGGACAGGGATTTTCAGCATCGACGATGGTGTTGGATACGTCGGTTACCCTGATTGGGGTTCCCGATGGAGGTGACGGTGGAGGTGGCGGTGGTGGCGGTGGTGGCGGCGGTGGTGGTGGTTGAGGAAGTGCATAATTTCATGATCATCAATTCCAAACTTCCCTACTGCCTGGTTCGGTCACACCCTCACTCTGAGCGATTCAGCCGGGCTGGCACATGCGTATGAAACCAAGACTCTGGCTCCATCTATTCTGTTGTCTGGCATGGCTGACATGCGGGGCGGTGCCGTCTGTAGCGCACGCGCAAGCCTCTTCGTGCGGCATGTTTGACCCCAAGGTGCGATTTGCCGACGGATCGAGTGCTTGCCTCAAGGAATTTGACTTCTTTAACCGTCCAGGCTTTGTGACGACCGACTCTGCGCAAAGCTACGCCTCGATCGCCGGATCGAAGCTACGCTATGCCATCACCCTCAATGCCGACCCGCAGATGTGCCCATTTGCCCAGTACATGGCCTGGGACTGGGGTGGACGCGAAGCAGACGAAGCGCTGCCGAAGTGCGAGGAGCGTCTCAAGCAGGCGGTACAGGCACACGCAAAGGCAGCCGACGCGCCAGCCTGCAAATGCGAAGTCCTTATCGACAATGGAAAGACCAAGCTGAGTCGAGCGGATTTTGTTGCCAGGACCCAGTTGTATGAGCGCCAGATTACGTTGGGCAACCGTGCGATCAAAGTGGCAGAAACGGTAAAGGTTGAAGCTACCGCCCTGGCCACAGAAAGATCCAAAGCAGACGAAGACAAGAAGACCACTCAGACGCTGGTGGCACAGGCATTGGTAGCGCAGGCTGCGGCGGCCAACCAAGAGCAAGAACTCTTGCGGCTGCGCACGGAGGCAGAAAGCTCAAAGCGCAAGCAAATTGAATTGGAGGAGCGCTTGCGCACCGAAGCCTTGGCCGCAGCACAGCGCCAGCGAGAGGCTTTGGCGCTGCGCGACCAAGCCGCCAAGGAGCGCGAACCGCCACCCGCCCCCGTGCAAGCGGCTGTACTCAAGCAGTCGGCCCGTGCCCTGGTGATAGGCAACAGTGCGTACACGAATTTCGGCAGTTTGAAAAACTCAAGAAACGACGCACAGGCCATCGCCGCCAAATTGACCAGTTTTGGCATCGAGGTCGACCTGGTGCTCGACGCAGACCGTGACGCCTTGGTCAGGGCCTTGAATGAGTATGCGGGTAAGGCCGTTGGTAAAGACGTGAATCTGCTTTTTTATGCTGGCCATGGGCTTCAGTTAGAGGGCGTGAACTACATCATTCCGACGAACATGCAGGCAGATGGTATTTCGGTCGGCTACGTGAAGCTCAATGGCATTGCGCTCAATGCTGCGATGGATTACATGCCAGCGAAAACGCGGTTGATCTTCCTGGATGCCTGCCGCGACAACCCCGCTGTCAGGTCATTGGTCGCCTCGCGTGGTTCCTCCAGCGTGGGTCTGGCCCCGGTATCGGCAGCCACGGGCACCCTGATTGCATATGCCACCAAAGAGGGTGCGGTGGCAGCAGACGGCAACGGCAAGCATAGCCCCTACACCACTGCACTACTGCGCCACCTGGACGCCCCATTGGATATCAGCATCATCTTGCGTCGCGTCCGCCAGACGGTACTCCAAATTACATCTAACGGACAGGAGCCATGGGAGTATGGCTCGCTGGTAGGGGACCAGTTGGTGCTGTCGCAGATGGCACGGTAGCTGTTTTGAGTCGATGTAATCACGGCGTTATTTACCAGCGGTGGGAAACTTGGACTTGGTCGGCAGGACCGGTATCGGCTTGCGGTCAGCCAGCAGGTGCCGCACGCCAAGAACCGGGTGCCGCAGCAGCATCCGCGGCCCGGCCCAGCGCATCACGATTCTGATTTTCTCGCGCATGGCATCGTTGTAACAGTGCACAACGCACTTGGCGCAGTTGGGCTTGGCGTCACCGAACACACAGCGCTGC
>CAYHDD010000197.1:0-5989 GCA_964355195.1 uncultured Rhodoferax sp.
GTGCCAATTCGAAGGCTGCGATATCGAGCACCGGTTCGATCCCGGCGCCGACTTGTGACGCTTCGTGGCCGGTATTGCCGGTAATCGGGTCTTCCGCCTGCTTGGGACGACTGCGGCGCGATGACCAGGCACTGTGCCCCACCATGACCGCCAGCACCAGGCCACCCGCGGCTGCCAAACCAATCTGAAGATTACTCATCAGTTCTCCTCATCGCAATCAGTTGACTTCGTTCATCGACATCGCTGCCTCCATATCGACCGCCACGATGCGTGAAACGCCCTGTTCCTGCATTGTCACGCCGATCAATTGCTGCGCCATCTCCATCGCGATCTTGTTATGGCTGATGAACAGAAATTGTGTCTCACGGCTCATGCTCAACACCAGCTTGGCATAGCGTTCCGTATTCGCATCATCGAGCGGTGCATCGACCTCATCGAGCAGACAGAAAGGGGCCGGATTGAGCTGAAAAATGGCAAACACCAGGGCGATGGCGGTCAAGGCTTTTTCACCACCGGACAGAAGGTGAATGGTCTGGTTCTTCTTCCCCGGCGGCTGGGCGATCACCTGCACGCCCGAGTCCAGTATTTCTACACCGGTGATCACCAGGCGCGCATTGCCGCCGCCGAACAGCTCCGGAAACATCCGGCCGAAATGCTGGTTGACGGCAGCGAAAGTGCTGGCCAACAAGTCTCGCGTCTCGGCGTCAATTTGTCGGATCGCCTCGACCAGCGTACTCATAGCCTCGTTCAGATCGGCCGACTGGGCGTCCAGAAACTGCTTGCGCTCGCTGGCTGCGCCCAACTCGTCCACGGCTGCCAGATTGACCGCCCCCAAAGCAGCGATGTCGCGGTGCAGGCTGTCGATCTCGGCTTGCAGACGACTCAGACGCACCGTGCCTTCAGTGACGGAACGGGCCAAGGCCGCATGGTCGGCCTGCGCTTCGGTCAACAATTGCTCGTACTGCTCGAAGCCCAGACGAGCGGCCTGCTCCTTGAGCTGAAACTCGGTAATGCGCTGGCGCAACGGATCGAGCTCGCGTTCGAATTTCAGGCGCTGCTCGTCATGGCCGCGCAACCTGATCGTCAAACCGTCGTATTCGCTGCGCTTGCCCGCCAGCGCCTGCTCGCGTTCGAGCTTGAGTGCCAGAGCGCTCTGCAACCCGGCCTGGGCAGCGGCATCGTCAAGTTTGGCGAGCTCCTCATGGGCTCTTTGGAGTTCGGTATGGACAGCCGCCGACTGCGTGCTGGCGGTCTCGATGGCACGCACCAATTCGGAGCGCCGCGCCGCCAGGCTGCGCAACGAAAATTCGGCCTCCTGTAGTTGTCGCTCAACCTGGCGTTGCGTCTCTCTTGAATCGTTCACTCTGCGCTCGGCCGCGATGACCGCATCTTCGAGTTCGGCGTGACGTTCCTGGGAAGTCGCCAAGGCCTGGTCCAATTGCTCGAAATCACTTTCAGCCGAGAGCTCGCGCGCTTTCAGGTCCTCCAGATGCGCATGGATCTCGTCCAGATCAAGAGCGATCTGCAGGCCGCGTTCGCGCGTCTGCTGCGCCGCCTGCGACAGTCGCATCGTTTCCACCTGCAATTGATGTGCCTGGCTCTGACTCTGCGCCGCATCGCGTCGCCCGGCCACCAGAGCTTGCGACGCCTCGGTGTAGGCCACCTCGGCACGTACCAGCGCGGTGCGCTGCTCGTCACTCATGAGCAGTTGCGCTTTGTGCTGCTTGCCCAGGTTCTCGATTTCCTGAGCGCGCGCGAGCAGGCCGGCCTGCTCTGAGTCGGGCGCATAGAAACTGACGCTGCAACTGCCAACCGCGTGGCCGGCCTTGACATAAATCCACTCGCCTGGCTGCAGCTTGTCACGGTTGGCCAGCGCCTCTTCCAGGCTGACAGCGCTAAAGCACCCATGCAGCCATTGCGTCAGCACGGCCCTTTGACCGTCATCACTGACGCGCAACAGGTCCGCCAGACGCGGCATGGCCCCACCACCCGGGCGCCCCACCGCCCCTGAACCGCCAGACGGGCTGTAAAAGGCCAACTTGGCCGGTGGCGGATCCTGGCCAAAGGCGCGTACAACGTCTAGCTGGGATACCTCCAGCGCACCCAGACGCTCCCGCAGCGCCCCCTCCAGCGCGTTTTCCCAGCCTGCTTCAACATGAATCCCGCTCCACAAAGCGGACAAAGATTGGAGCCCATGTCGGATCAGCCAGGGACTTAACTTGCCGTCGGTCTGGACTTTGGCCTGCAAGGCCCTCAGGGCATCAAGGCGCGCCGACAAATCTGCCACCCGTGCCGACTCGGTGTTGACGGCCTGCTGCTGCTGACGCCGCTGCTCATCGAGCTGCGGCACCGCCTGTTGCCAGTGATGCAGACGCTCCTCGGCCGCCGTGGCGCTTGCCTGGGCCTCGTCAAAGCGGCCGCGCAAGGCCGCCAACTGCGCCTCATCTGTCGGATTCAAGGCCTGACTCTCGGCGCTAAGGCGTTCGCGCCGACGATGGAGTTGTTGAGACTGCTCGCTGAAGCTGCGCTGCTCAGCCGCCAGCACTTCAATCTTTTGACGAACCTGGGCAACACTGCCGGCTTGCTCGTTCGCACAGCGCTGCGCCAGTCGCCAGGCTTCTTCAATCCCCGGTAACAGCTCGGCCTGCTGCTCCGAGCGCAGCGTCAAAGTCTGCGCCTCTTCGGCGCCGAGCGCCGTCAGATCGGTCAATCGTTCAGTCTCGCTCACGGCGTCTGACTTGCGCCTTTCCCACTCGAAACCCTGCTCCTTGAGCAGACCCAGGCGCTGCTCGACGCGTTGCCGACTCTCGACCACGAAGCGAATTTCGGCTTCCAGGCGCCCAACCTCGGCGCTCGCCTCATACAGTCGGCCCTGTGACTGATTGACTTCGTCACCGACCGCGTAATGGGCCTGGCGCACGGTTTCAAGTTCGCTCTCAATATGGCGCAGGTCAGCCATGCGCGCTTCCAGTGCATTGACCGCCGATTGCGCATCAAGCTTGATCCTGACCTGTTCTCCCTCCAACTCGTTGCGCTTGAGAAACCACAGCTGTTGCTGCTTGAGCGTTGCATCGGTCGACAAGGCATTGAACTTCTGGGCTACCGCCGCCTGGGCCTGCAGCCTTTCAAGATTGCCGTCGAGTTCGCGCAAAATGTCTTCAACCCGTACCAGGTTGAGCCGCGTGTCCTGGAGCCGACTTTCGGTTTCGCGACGCCGCTCCTTGTACTTGGAAACACCAGCCGCTTCCTCCAGGAACAGGCGCAATTCTTCCGGCTTGCTCTCGATGATGCGGCTGATCGTGCCCTGGCCAATGATGGCGTAGGCGCGCGGGCCCAGACCGGTACCCAAGAAAACATCCTGCACATCGCGCCGCCGCACGGCCTGGTTGTTGATGTAATAGCTGCTCGTTCCGTCGCGTGTCAGAACGCGCTTCACGGCAATCTCGACAAATTGGGCCCACTGGCCACCGGCACGGTGATCGGAATTGTCGAATACCAGTTCCACGCTGGCGCGGCTGGCTGGTTTGCGTGTGTTGGTGCCGTTGAATATCACGTCCTGCATGGACTCGCCACGCAGCTCAGACGCTTTGGATTCACCCAGCACCCAGCGCACCGCATCCATGATGTTCGACTTGCCGCAGCCGTTGGGCCCAACCACACCAACAAGCTGTCCAGGCAGCATGAAATTGGTCGGATCGACAAAGGATTTAAAGCCAGATAGCTTGATTGAATTAAGACGCACGGAACACGGACAAAGTAGGCAATTGAAACCACGGGGTCAGAATCACTGCGCCCCCGCGCTGAGCAGGCCGTCATGATAACTTGCCTGATCGTGGTTGACGGCGCCATGCGCCAGCGCCATGACCTGGCGTGCTGGTGCGTCCCGCAGCTGGCTATCGCTCCAAACCTGGCGCCAGCGCCGTGCCCCCGGGAGGCCGTGGCGCAGACCCAGCATGTGGCGCGCAATGGCGGTCCAAGGCGTGCCACTGCCAGCCACTTCGCGCTCCATGTACAACACCATCTGTTCTTCGACCTGTTCGCGGCTGACAGCCTGTCCCGGAAGACGAGCGCTGTCTTCGAAAAAGAGACTGTCCCACTCGCTCAGCCACCACGGGTTACGGTAAGCTTCGCGCCCCAGCATGACACCATCAACCTGCTGCAACTGCTCGCTGACCTGGGCGCTACGGGTCAAACCACCGTTGATGACGAACAGCAAATGAGGAAAGTCACGTTTCAAGTGGTGCACGACCTCATAACGCAGAGGCGGCACCTCACGGTTTTCTTTCGGAGACAGCCCTTTGAGCCAGGCATTTCGCGCATGCACGATGAAGGTTCGGCAGCCGGCCTGAGCGAGGCAGCCGACAAAATCCCGGACCAAGGCGTAGCTCTCGCCACGGTCGATCCCAATGCGGTGCTTGACCGTGACTGGCACCTGGACCGCATCCAGCATGGCCTTTACACAATCGGCCACCAGCGTCGGCTCGTTCATCAGGCAAGCCCCAAAGGCGCCGCGCTGAACACGCTCGCTTGGGCAACCGCAATTGAGATTGATCTCGTCATAGCCCCATTGCTCCCCTAGCCGTGCACAGCGCGCCAGATCTGCGGGTTCACTGCCACCAAGTTGGAGGGCCAGTGGATGCTCCTCGGCGTTGTAACGCAAGTGCCGCGCCACATCACCGTGCAGCAGCGCGCCGGTGGTCACCATCTCGGAGTACAGCAAGGCCCGCTTGCTGAGCAGGCGGTGAAAATAGCGACAGTGACGGTCAGTCCAGTCCATCATAGGGGCTACCGACAATCGGCGGCACTGCGGCAGGTTTGAGCTCGGGTTCGGCATGCGGCCGATTATCCCGCGCCGGACACTTGAGACGGCTTCAGCGCGCTACGCACCAGGGCGCGGCGTCATGCGCCAAGCCCATCCAAAGCGCCCAGGCGGCGCTGGAGGCCAAGGCCAAACCAGCCAGGCGAACACCCCAATCTCCGAAGCCCCTACTGCCCAGCTTCAGCAATAACCAGGGGGCGACCATCAGCGACACACTGCTACCGAGCGCAAAGAGTGCCATCACCAACGCCCCGGAAAGCGCACTGTCGGCCATAGAAGCCACCAGCACAGCAGAATAAAGCAGACCACAGGGCAAAAAGACCCAGCACAGACCCAGCACCAGCGGGACGCCCCGACCGGACCCGGACGCCAGCGAGCGCACGCGCTGCCAGAGCACCTTACCGAGATCTTCGAGCCAAACCGGCTGCTGCGCCGTCCACAGCAGCACCAAACCGAGTACCAGGATGGCAGCATGAAACAGCGTCCAGACCGGTCGCAAGGCGGCACTTTGAACGGTCAGCCAGCCCAAACCTTGCACCGAGGCCGCGGCCAAGGCACCGAGCGCTGAATAGCCGAACACGCGGCCGAGCTGGAAACTCCCCAGCGCCGCGCCGCGGCGCACGCCAGCGGCATGCCCAATGCCAGCGCACGCCGCACCACACATGGCGACGCAATGCGGCCCTCCGGCCAGACCCATCAGCAGAGCCGTCAGCGCTAGAGAAGATTGCATCGGTGAATTCCGTTCTGACCGTCGTCACGCTAACGGACCTGAGCCGCCCTAGATGATCTTGGAAAAGCGCGCGCGGCTCCGATCACCTTGCAAATAGCGGTCAAACACCATTGCAACCGCCCGCACAAAGAACCATCCGGTCGCGGTGACCTGGAGGCCGACGTCACTGACAGTCACCAAGCCCTGGTCGGCCAGCTTCTCCAAGGCTTCGATCTCGGTCGGGAAGTAGCTCTGAAAATGAATGGAATGCGCGGCTCCGACAGCCTCATAAGCAAGCTTGCCCTGGCACATGATGGCCATGATGACGGCGCGCCGCACCAGATCGTCGGCGCTCAGCGACAATCCACGCACGACCGGCAAACGGCCCTGGTCAATGAAGTCGCAATATTCCTCCATGGTCTTGGCGTTCTGGCTGTAGGTCGAACCGACGCGCCCGATTG
>CAYHDD010000198.1:0-5975 GCA_964355195.1 uncultured Rhodoferax sp.
TGCTGGGTTTTGCTTACTGTAACTGGTTCAAACCCCGACCCGCCTACCGATTTTCGGCTGAGGATTCGATTTATATGGCACCCCAGGCCGACGGCCGCGGCTTGGGACGGGCCTTGTTGACGGAACTGACGATCAAAGCTGAACAGGTCGGTGTTCGAAAAATGATTGCGGTGATCGGCGACTCCGACAACGCCGCCTCGATTGGGGTCCACCGTTTGGTGGGCTTCACACCCGCTGGAGTATTGAAATCCTGCGGCTGGAAGTTTGATCGATGGCTGGACGTCGTCCTGATGGAGATGTCGCTCGGCGCGGGCGACACCTGCGCGCCGCAGGCGTAGTCGATAGCGTTTGAGCATTCAATCGGCCGCATCAAATACTCAGGCGCCACGCGGCCGGTCGAGTTGCTAGTGCTGTCAAAAGATTTGCAGACTGACCCAATAGGCAATCGCCGCAACGAATGCCGATGCCGGAATCGTCAAGATCCATGCCCAAAGGATATTGCCAGCAACTCCCCATCGCACCGCGCTGGCCCGCCGCGTAGCACCAACTCCAACAATAGCGCCGGTGATTGTGTGCGTCGTTGAAACCGGAATACCAAGAATGGCGGCCAAAAACAGCGTGATGGCGCCACCGGTTTCAGCACAAAACCCGTGCACCGGCTTGAGCTTTGTCAGTCTCTGCCCCATCGTCTTGACAATGCGCCAGCCCCCAAACAGGGTTCCAGCCGCGATGGCCGTGTAGCAGCTCAGTACAACCCAAGTGGGCGGCGACTTGTCACCCGGAACGGAGTAGCCGGTCGCGATCAGCAGCATCCAGACAATGCCTATCGTCTTCTGCGCATCGTTACCCCCGTGGCCCAGGCTGTAGGCGCCGGCGGATATCAGCTGCAAACGTCTAAACCAACGATCGACCCGGCTCGGTGTGCTGCTGCGGAGCAGCCACGATACGCCAATCAACATCAGCGACCCGAGCAGGAAGCCCAGCAGCGGCGACACAAAAATGAAGGCCACCGTTTTCAAAATACTTGCAACCACCAGCGCCGAGGCGCCCGCTTTGGAGATAACAGCGCCGACAATACCGCCAATCAGCGCATGCGACGAACTGCTTGGAATCCCGTAGTACCAAGTAATGAAGTTCCAGCTGATGGCACCGATCAACGCCCCGAAAACGACATTCACGTCAACCACACCGGGCTGGGCTAGTCCCTTGCCGATGGTCGCCGCCACACTCAGCTGAAATACGAAGATGGCGGCGAAGTTGAATACCGCCGCGAACAAAACCGCTTGTCCGGGCTTCAAAACGCCCGTCGAAACCACCGTAGCGATGGAGTTCGCCGCATCATGAAATCCATTCATGAAGTCGAAAATCAACGCAAGTACGACCAGAAGGACCACCACCCACACACCCACCTGAATCGAAGTCATGGCGAATGTGCCTCAGGAGTTTTCGAGGACAATGCCCTCGATGACATTAGCCACGTCCTCACATTTGTCGGTGATGGTCTCCAGCAGTTCATAGATTGCCTTCAGCTTGATGACCTCCCGGACATCTGGCTCCTCGCGAAAGAGCCGACTCATGGCACTGCGCATGACACGGTCGGCGTCTGACTCAAGCTGATCAATCTCCTCACAAGTCTTCAGGGCCGCCGCTGCCGTTGCCGGATCAGCAATTTTGGCCAGCAAGTTAACCGCATCCCTGACGCGCTCGCAGCACTTCACGCTCAAGTCGGTCAAGCGCGTGATGTCGTCCGTCATGTGATGCACGTCATACAGCGCCATCGTTTCTGCCGAGTCCTGGATCAGGTCGGCGATGTCATCCATGGTGTTGATCAGGGTATGAATCTGTTCCCTGTCGATGGGTGTGATGAAGGTGATATGAATCGCCTTGTTGACATCGTGCGTCACTCGGTCCGCCGCCCTTTCGGCGTTATCAACGTCCTGGTTGTACTTTTGGCGCAGGTGAGGATCGCTGTAGTTGGCAACCAGCTTCGAAAACGCGCGTGCTGCCTCAACGATGCGATCAGCATGCTGATTGAACATTTCGAAAAAATTGCCATCCTGCGGCAACAACTTGCCAAAAAACATAGCCTACTCCTGAAGAGAAATCCACAAAACCCGCGTCGAAAGAGGCGACGTCGTCACAAGCTACCGCGTAGCCCTAAACACGAATGCGTTGCTGATTCACACCTGCCGGCAATGAGTCAAGCGGAGTCGCCCTTCGCCACACCCATGGCAGCGTCGGTGTACGCCTTGACTTTGTCGAAGTTGAGATACTGGTAGACGCTGCCACTTGCAGCGGTCAACACACCCATATCAGCCAGGTACTCGGCAGCAGTCGGAATACGTCCTAACTTGGAGCAAATCGCCGCCAATTCGGCGCTACCCAGGTACACATAACTGTTCTTTCCAAGTCGATTGGGAAAGTTGCGGGTGGAGGTAGAAAACACCGTGGCCCCTTCCCTGACCTGCGCCTGGTTCCCCATGCACAGACTACAGCCCGGCATCTCCATGCGTGCACCCGCAGCGCCGAGAACACCGTAATGCCCCTCTTCAGTCAATTGCTGCGCGTCCATCTTGGTGGGCGGCGCCATCCACAGTCTGACCGGGATGTCGCGCTTGTTCTCCAGCAACTTGCTGGCCGCACGAAAATGACCGATGTTGGTCATGCAGGACCCGATAAAGACCTCGTCGATCTTGACACCAGCAACCTCCGACAGCGTCTTGACGTCATCGGGATCATTCGGGCAGGCCACGATTGGCTCGTGTATATCGGCCAAATCAATCTCAATCACCGCAGCGTACTCAGCGTCGGCGTCACGACTGAGCAACTGCGGGTTGTCCAGCCAAGCTTCCATGGCCTTGACGCGACGACGGATCGTTCGCGCATCCGAATAGCCCGATGCAATCATCCAATTCAACATCGTGATGTTGCTGGTGATGTACTCAATGATGGGTTCCTTGCTCAGGTGCACTGCACAGCCGCCCGCACTTCGCTCGGCGGAGGCATCACTGAGCTCAAAAGCCTGCTCGACCTTGAGATCAGGCAAACCTTCAATCTCCAGGATACGACCCGAAAAGATGTTCTTCTTGCCTTGCTTGGCCACCGTCAGCAGCCCCGCCCTGATCGCGTAGAGCGGAATCGCATTCACGAGATCACGTAAAGTGATGCCTGAGCGCATCTGCCCCTTGAAACGCACCAGGACGCTCTCCGGCATATCCAGAGGCATGACGCCGGTGGCCGCTCCAAACGCAACCAGGCCTGACCCGGCCGGGAAACTGATGCCGATCGGAAAGCGCGTGTGACTGTCGCCGCCTGTGCCCACCGTATCAGGCAGCAACATACGGTTAAGCCAACTGTGAATGATGCCGTCACCGGGGCGCAGCGCCACACCCCCGCGCGTGCTGATAAATTCTGGCAACTCGTGGTGCATCTTGACATCGACCGGTTTCGGATAGGCCGCTGTGTGGCAGAACGACTGCATCACCAGATCCGCACTGAAACCAAGGCAAGCAAGGTCTTTAAGCTCGTCTCTCGTCATCGGTCCGGTCGTGTCCTGCGAACCAACGCTTGTCATTCTGGGTTCGCAGTAAGTACCCGGTCGAACGCCCTGCCCCTCAGGCAACCCGCACGCGCGACCTACCATCTTCTGCGCTAGTGTGTACCCCTTGGCCGTAGCAGCCGGATTCAATGGCAATCGGAACAAGGTACTGCTCGGCAAGCCGAGCGCCTCGCGCGCCTTGGCAGTGAGACCACGGCCGACGATCAGAGGAATCCGGCCGCCAGCACGCACCTCGTCAAATAGAACGTCACTTTTGACCGTGAACCTTGCAATCACTTGCCCGCCCTTGAGCGCCAAACCATCATAGGGTCGCAGTTCCACCACATCCCCCATGGTCATTTGACTGACGTCCAGTTCAATCGGCAGTGCGCCCGAGTCTTCCATCGTGTTGTAGAAGATGGGCGCAATCTTCGAGCCGAGGCAAACGCCGCCGAAGCGCTTATTAGGCACGTAGGGGATATCTTCACCCGTGAACCAAAGCACCGAGTTTGTGGCTGACTTGCGCGACGATCCGGTACCGACGACATCGCCCACATAAGCCACCAAATGGCCCTTTGCCTTCAGGTCGGAAATGAACTTGACGGGACCGCGTTTACCGTCTTCCTCAGGTGTGATGCCGGGACGCGCGTTCTTGTGCATCGCCAATGCATGCAGCGGAATGTCTGGACGGCTGAAGGCATCGGGCGCCGGCGAAAGGTCATCCGTATTGATCTCACCGTCAACCTTGAATACAGTGACCATGATCGACTGCGGCACTTCCGGCCGCGACGTAAACCATTCGCCGTCCGCCCAGCTCTGCAACACTGATCGCGCACTCGCATTGCCTTTGTCTGCCTTGTCCTGCACATCGTGAAACTGGTCGAACATCAGCAGCGTCTTCTTCAGTCCTTCGGCGGCGACAGAACCCACGCTTGCATCGTCGAGCAACGCCACCAATGGACTGACGTTGTAGCCGCCCAGCATCGTGCCCAGCAAAGCCGTCGCCCTTTCGCGCGATATGAGGGTGCAAGTTTCGCTACCGTGTGCCAAGGCCGCGAGATAACTGGCCTTCACCTTCGCTGCATCGTCGACGCCAGCCGGTACACGGTAGGCAATCAAGTCCACCAACGTCGCTTCTTCCCCTGGTGGAGGATTCTTCAACAAGTCGATCAGTTCACCGGTCTGTTGTGCAGACAAAGGAAGCGGCGGGATGCCCATGGCTGCACGGTCGGAAACGTGGGCACGGTAGTTCTGCAACATGATTTCTCCTCATCAATTCAGGGTTGTCCACGTCTCGCCACCGTAGACCGATTTCCGGCTACTTGGTTGGCTCCGGCTGCGCCGCATCGAGAATGCCGGGCGCTGGGCTCTTCTTCAACCCCTCGGCCACCACAGCCTGTTCGGGATCAATACACTCATCGGCCAGCCGCTGACCGAGCTTTTGGCTCATTAGCATCGACTTATTGCTCAGTTGCAACCACAAAGCGCCCGCGCTCGCGTCTTCGAGACGGATGGCACCGGTTCGGCTACTCACCGGATGCATGAGAAAACTAGCAGTCCTGGTCTTCACACGAAAGACGCCGGGCTCTTTCTCATGGGCTGTCACACTCACCGAAAACCCCATCTCGCAGGGTATCCGTCCAACGTGAACACGCTTGGCAATTTCAATTTCCTCTTCCGTCAACTTAACAGGAGCCCCCTTGTCAGCCGACGTCACTGTTCCACCTGTTTTCGGTCCAGCACGCTTGATTGCACCCGGCAGCCTAAGTTGTGCGGGCGCGCCTGAGAGCTTCGGTTGCGTTGTGGCGGGCGGATCCACCTGAGCCGAAACCGACCCATGCATGGCAAGCACCATAGAAATGACAGAGAAATTCCTCAAGTCGGTCCCCGCAATCGATTGGTCCAAGAACTGCTCGACAAGCGCCAGGAGTTCCTGGTCGGCTTGTCATCACGTTGTAGTCGAAACCACAGCACCGTCAATGCCCGCAACTTTGAGTTCGGTGACGACTCAGCACAAAATCAGCTCACAAAAGATGAACAACGCCGGCCTGCTCGTCTTGTAGTTCCTTGAGCGTCTTGTCAATGCATTCCTGGCTAAAGGCATCGATTGGCAAGCCCTGGATAACCTGGTACTCCCCATCGGAGCAGGTCACCGGATAGCCAAACATCGTGTCCTTCGGAATGCCGTATTGACCGTCCGACGGGATGCCCATCGTGACCCAGCCCCCATTGGTTCCCAACGCCCAGTCGTGCATATGGTCGATGGCCGCGTTCGCCGCCGATGCGGCCGACGAAACACCACGGGCGGCGATAATTGCCGCCCCGCGCTTACCGACTGTCGGCAGGAAAGTGTTCACGTTCCACGCTTGATCATTGATCGTATCCTTGACACTGGCGCCATTGATGGTCGCGAAGCGATAGTCAGCGTACATGGTCG
>CAYHDD010000199.1:0-5951 GCA_964355195.1 uncultured Rhodoferax sp.
ATCGACCGAGATAATGATGTTTGCAATCGTAATCTCGGCCGGATCGCGTGCCAAGGTATAGCCGCCACCTGGTCCGCGCGTCGATTCGACCAAACCATTGCGGCGCAGTTTGCCGAACAGTTGCTCCAGATACGACAGCGATATATGCTGACGCTGGCTGATCGCCGACAGAGTGACCGGACCGCCGTGCTGGCGCAAGCCCAGATCGATCATGGCCGTGACCGCAAAACGTCCTTTGGTGGTGAGTCTCATCGCTTGCTCCTAGGTTGGGGGTTTGGTTGACTAATTAGGTCAAGTATAACAAAAACCCCCGACTTTGCTCAAGTAAGCACATGATCACCGCCGGCGGCCCCGAAAAGCTGCTCTTTCAGCATGGCAAGCTGATCGCGCACCTGCGCCGCTTTCTCAAATTCAAGATTGCGCGCATGCTCCAGCATGAGCTTCTCCAGACGCTTGATTTCGCGGGCGACGTCCTTCTCGCTCATGGTCTCCACCTGTGCCCGCTGCATGGCGGCGCGCTCCAGCTTTTCGGCCTCCCTGCCGGCCTTTTCGCTGTAGACGCCATCAATCAAGTCCCGCACCTGCTTGATGATCGAGCGTGGCGTGATGCCATGCTGGAGGTTGTGCGTCACTTGCTTGGCGCGGCGCCGCTCGGTCTCGCCGATCGCCCGCTGCATCGAATCCGTCATCTTGTCGGCGTACAAAATGGCTCGCCCTTCCAGGTTGCGCGCAGCACGGCCAATGGTTTGAATCAAGGAGCGCTCGGAGCGCAGAAAGCCTTCTTTGTCGGCGTCCAGAATCGCAACCAGCGAGACTTCGGGAATGTCCAGACCCTCACGCAGCAGGTTGATGCCGACCAGCACGTCGAAAGTGCCCAGACGCAGATCGCGCAAGATCTCGACCCGCTCAACGGTGTCCACATCGCTGTGCAAATAGCGCACCTTGACACCGTTGTCACTCAGGTAGTCAGTCAACTGCTCCGCCATGCGCTTGGTCAGGGTCGTGATCAGCACACGTTCATGCTTGATCACCCGGATCCGGATCTCCTGGAGCACGTCGTCGACCTGGCTCGTCGCCGGGCGCACCTCCACTTCAGGGTCCACCAGGCCAGTCGGACGCACCAGTTGTTCCACCACCTGACCAGCGTGGTCTTTCTCCCATTGCCCGGGTGTGGCCGAGACAAACACCGCCTGGCGCATGCGGGTCTGGAATTCTTCAAATTTGAGCGGCCGGTTATCGAGCGCACTGGGAAGGCGAAAGCCATACTCGACCAGCGTCGTCTTGCGTGAGCGGTCGCCGTTGTACATGCCGCCAAACTGGCCAATCAGCACATGACTCTCGTCCAGGAACATGACCGCGTCGCGCGGCAGGTAGTCGGTCAGCGTGGCCGGCGGTTCGCCCGGTGCCGTACCGCTGAGATGGCGGCTGTAGTTCTCGATGCCTTTACAGTGCCCGACTTCACTCAGCATCTCCAGATCAAAGCGCGTGCGCTGCTCGATGCGCTGCGCCTCCACCAGTTTGCCCTGGCCGACGAATTCCTTGACCCGCTCCGAGAGTTCAGCCTTGATCGTTTCCACCGCCGCCAGCACCTGATCACGTGGCGTCACGTAATGACTGCTCGGGTAAACGGTGAATCGCAGAATCTTCTGCCGAATCCGCCCGGTGAGCGGATCAAACAGTTGCAAAGATTCGATCTCGTCGTCAAACAGTTCGATGCGCAGCGCCATCTCGCTGTGCTCGGCCGGAAAGACGTCGATGGTGTCGCCGCGCACGCGGAACTTGCCGCGCGCAAACTCCATGTCGTTGCGCTGGTACTGCATGCGCACCAGTTGCGCAATCAGGTCGCGCTGACCGAGCTTGTCGCCACCGCGCAGCGTCAGGACCATCTTGTGATACGCCTCGGGCTGGCCAATGCCATAGATAGCCGACACCGAGGCCACAATCACCACATCGCGGCGCTCCAGCACGCTCTTGGTACAGCTAAGGCGCATCTGCTCGATGTGCTCGTTGATGGCCGAATCTTTCTCGATGAACAGGTCACGCTGCGGCACATAGGCCTCGGGCTGGTAGTAGTCGTAGTAGCTGACAAAGTATTCCACCGCGTTCTTTGGAAAGAACTCGCGAAACTCACTGTACAACTGTGCAGCCAGCGTCTTGTTGGGTGCAAACACAATGACCGGGCGCCCCAGTCGGGCGATGACATTGGCCATGGTGAAGGTTTTACCGGAACCGGTGACGCCGAGAAGGGTTTGGAACACCTCGCCGTCCCGGAAGCCCTCGACCAACTGCTCAATCGCCTCAGGCTGGTCCCCCGCCGGCGGATAGGGCTGGTAAAGCTCGAACGGCGAGTCGGGGAAGTGGACGAAGATGCCCGGCAGGACTTCGTTGGTCGGGGCCGCAGGCACATGGGCAATCGGAAGGGATGTGGGCATAACAAAAGAATCCAAAGTCGGGATCGACAGAAGCGCCGCCATTTGGTGATGCGTTTTCGGGTCGGCTACGGCAAGCTTGCCACAGGATAGCAAATGAACCCGACGCCCTACACTGGCCGGCATGAATCCACACGCTGCTACCTACCTCCCAGCCGCAACAAGCCCGGCTGACTTTCCACGCCGCGTACTGCTGGCCGTCAGCGGCCTGACGCCGCAGATTGTCACTGAAACGATTTACGCCCTGGCCGCCGACGAACACACGCCTTTTGTGCCTACTGAGGTGCATCTGATCACCAGCGCCGAAGGCGCGCACCGTGCCGAACTCTCCTTGCTCAGCGACGACCTGGGCTGGTTTCACAAGCTCTGCACCGACTACCACCTTCCCGGCGTGCGCTTTGACCGCAGCCACATCCACGTCATGCGCGACGCCCACGGCAAGCCCATGAACGACATCCGCAGTCCCTCTGACAACCAGGCGGCCGCCGACTTCATCACCGCCCAGGTGCGCGCCATCACCGCTGACCCAGCGTGTGCCTTGCATGCTTCTATTGCGGGTGGCCGCAAAACCATGGGTTTCTATCTGGGATACGCGCTGTCCCTGTACGGACGCCCGCAAGACCGGCTGAGCCACGTGCTGGTAAGCGAGCCCTTTGAGTCCAGCTACGACTTTTTCTACCCCACGCCCTACAGCCGCGTATTGCAAACGCGTGACGGCCAACTGGCAGATACGGCACTGGCGCAAGTAACCCTGGCCGACATCCCGTTTGTCAGCCTGCGCCATGGCCTGCCCACCGCCCTGCTGGCCGGACAAGCGAGCTTTAACGACGCCGTCGCAGCGGTCCGCGCGGCGTTGGCACCGGCGCAGTTGACGATTGACATGGCCCGCCAACGCATTCTTGCGGCTGGGCGCGAAGTGGTGTTGCCACCGGCTGAGCTGGCGCTGCTGGCGGTATTTGCGCGCCGAACCGTACAAGGCCAGGAGCCACTGCCGGCACCCACCAAAGGCGTACCCGATGCCATCTGGGCCAAGCGCTACTTGGGCGAATACCGGCGCATCACTGGAACCCTGGCCGACATCGAATCCACAGAGCGGGCGTTGCGCGACGGCATGGATGGCGAGTACTTTTCGCAACGTAAATCGAAACTCGACAGACGCCTGAAAACTGCCTTAGGCCCCGCCGCCGAGGCTTACCGCATCCATGACGGCGGCACCCGGCCACGGCGCTACGCGTTAACCCTGACTCCGGATGCGGTACGCTTCGCTCAAGACGTGGCGTTCAAGGAGGGCATTTGATGACCATGCGTGAACCTGATTTATTGGCGGCTTCGTGCCGTGTGGCCTTGGCAGCCTACTTGCACGACTTGGGCAAGTTTGCAGAGCGCGCCAGGATTGAAGTGCCCAAGGACGCGCTCGATGCGCACAAAACCCAGTACTGCCCGTTCCATACATTTGAACCGGGCGGCAAGGACGGCTATCACACCCACGTTCACGCGGCCTACACCGGGCTGGCGTTCGATGTCGTGGAGCAGACGGCGCCGGATTTGATCAATGGCGAGATGCACCCTTTCATCAACCGGGAGCAATTGCAGAGCGATCCTGCTAGAACCACCGATTCACTCATCAATGCGTCCGCCGCCCATCACCGGCCAGATACGTTTTTGCAGTGGGTGATCGCCACGGCCGACCGCGTCGCTAGTGGTTTCGAGCGCGATGAGTTTGCCAAATACAACGATGCCAAAGACGAAAACACTGAAACTCACACTGGCCGCAACCACTACCAAGCGCGCCAGCTCTCACTGTTTGAGCAAATCCGGCTGGATGGCAACCAGCAACAAATCACCGCCAAAGACCTGAAGTGGCGTTATCCACTCCAGGCACTGTCACCCTCGGCCATCTTTCCCCAACTGCGCAAAGACTGCGAGCCCAACGAGGACGGCGCGGCGCAGGCTCAGTACAAGGCGCTCTGGCAAGATTTTTTGGACGCACTCAAGATCATCCCCACCTCGCACCGCAGCAACTGGCCCCTGTGGCTGGACCACTTCGACACCGCGTGGATGACGTTTACCCACGCCATTCCAGCTGCCACCGCCTTTGGCACCAAGCCGGAAGTCTCACTCTACGACCACAGTAAAACCACGGCAGCACTGGCGACTGCGCTGTGGCGCTGGCACGAGTTTGAGGAAAGAACCGACACGCTAGCGGCTCAAGAGCTGGCCAAAGGCAACCGAGGGAATGACGTTCATATTGACAAACTCCTGCTGATTCAAGGCGACTTTTTTGGCATTCAGGATTTCATCTTTGCCGACGGCAGCCAGACCAACAAGGCCGCCGCAAGGCTGCTGCGTGGTCGTTCGTTTCAGGTGTCATTGTTCACCGAACTGGCGGCGCTTAAGGTGCTCGATGCACTCTCATTGCCGCCCACCAGCCAGATCACAAATGCCGCAGGCAAGTTTCTGATCGTGGCACCCAATACAGCGGCGGTTCGCGACCAGCTTGAACAAGTGCGCATCGAGATCAACCAGTGGTTCTTGCATCACAGCTTTGGACTGGCAGGCCTGGGGCTGGTCGGCAAACCAGCCTGTTGCAACGACTTTTTGAAAGGCAACTTCAAAAACCTGATGCAAGGGCTGTTTGGCGCACTGGAAGAAGCCAAACTGCAACGCTTTGACCTGACTTCTGCGGCCAACCCAGTGTTTGACGCGGCCTATCCGGATGGAGTGTGCCAGTTCAATGGCAAGTTGCCAGCTGACGCGGGCCACAACAGCGCTGCCCTGTCGCGCGACCAGATCAAGCTCGGCAGCGGGCTGACCCGCGAAGACCGCCTACTGATCGTACGTGACCCGGCCGCCTTGTCTGGGAACAGCCTGACAAGGTTGGAAGTGCCGGTGTTCGGCTTCGGAGTTGCATTCACTGGTAGCGAAGACGCCACCGGCAAGTTCGGTCCGATGGCGCGTGACGGTTCGCTCGTTCGGGCATGGGATTTCAGCCTGCCCAACAACCTGACCGACATCCTTTGGAATGGCTATGCCCGGCGTTTCATCAATGCCTATGTACCCCGGTTCACTGAGGTAGATCAATGGGCATCGGACAAATACCTGGGTCACGCAGAAGATGTGGATTTCGACCAGGCGCGGTTTGCGGGCAAGACGCTCAATCACATCGCTTGCGAAGATCGCCAACCCCATCGGGATAAAGAAGGCTGGCAGGGACAGGTTGCGCTGATGACGCTTAAGGGCGATGTGGACAACCTCGGGGCAATCTTTCAGCAAGGCCTACAGGAGCCAACATTCGCCAAGATGGCCGCACTGTCACGCCAGATGAATGCTTTTTTTGCCATCTGGCTACCTGCCATTTGCCGTACCGAGTTCCCCAACGCCTACACCGTGTTTGCCGGCGGCGACGACTTCTTTCTGATCGGCCCCTGGCACAGCACGCAGCGGCTTGCAGCTCGCATGGCGGCAGAGTTCAAAACCTATGTTGCTGGAAACCCCGGCATCACGTTTTCAGCCGGTATGGTC
>CAYHDD010000200.1:0-5950 GCA_964355195.1 uncultured Rhodoferax sp.
AAAAAGACAAAGTGGTGGCGGCCGTCAGTGGCAGCTACTCTGGTTCTACGCGTGCAGCGGCGTCGGTCTTCCAAAACGCACAGGTGCCCTACGCCGTCGCCTACGCCATTCACCCGGACATTACCAGGACCGGAGACTTCATGTTCCGCGTCTCCGCCATGGGCGAAGTGCAGGGCCGCGCCGGTGCCAAGCTGGTCAACGATCTGGGCAAGAAGAAGGTCGCCCTCATCAACATCAAGAACGACTTTGGCCAGTCGCTCGCAGCCGGCTTCAAGGAGGCGGCACCCAAGTTTGGCCTGACGATTCTGGGCGAGCATGAGTACAGCCTGCAAGACCGCCAGTTTGGCGCCCTGATCGCCAACGTGAAATCGCAAAACCCTGAAGTCATCTACGCCAGCGGCTACTTCTATACGGCCGGTCCGTTGGTAAACCAGTTGCGCGCCGCTGGCATCACCGCCACCATCATCGGCCAGGAAGGCTATGACTCCGACAAGTTCATGGAGATCGCCAGCCCGGCTTCTGAAGGCGTCTTGGTGACGACCTCGCTTGATCGCGACTCCGCCAACCCGGCCACCAAGACTTTCCTGGCCGACTACAAGGCCGCCTACGCCACCGGTGCCGACATGGTGGCGGCCGCCACCTACACCGCCACCCAGGTCGTCATTGATGGCTTGAACAAAACCGGCGGCAAGGGCGGCGCTGCGCTGCGCGACGCCATGGCGGCTGGCACTTACGATTCGCCTATCGGCAAACTGAGCTTCAACGACTTGCATGAAGTCAAGAAGGACATTCAGGTGCAAATCGTCAAGGACAAGGCATTCCACCGCTACGCTGTGATCTCTGACCCGGTGCTGTTGGCGCCGCCTTCGAAGTCTTCGAAGTAAGCCTCTCGGTCGTGTTGACAGGTTCAGTCTGAACGAATCGAAAGCACAAGCATGATTGTCCTTGAGCTCATCGCCCAAAGTCTGGTGCAGGGCAGCATCTACGCGCTCATTGCGCTGGGCCTGACCCTCGTCTATGGCTTGTTGCGCATCCTGCACGTGGCGCACGCCAGCCTGTTCACGCTGGGCGCCTACATCGGGGTGCTGACCTACAACGCCACCGGCAGCCTGGCCCTGACCCTGCTGGCGGCGATGCTGGTGTCGGGCCTGTCGGGCGTGGCGATGTTCCGCCTGGCCTACAAACCACTGCTCAAGCAGCCGCCCCATGTGGCGCTGATTGCCTCCATCGGGCTCTTCATCGCCGCTGAGGAATGCTTTCGCATTGCCTTCGGTGCCTCTGGCCTGTCGTTCACCAGCACACCACTGCAAGGGCAGGTGCGTTTTGCGGGGCTGCAGTTCAAGGAAGCCGAAATTGCTGTCATGCTGGGTGCGGCGCTGATCCTGGGTGCGCTGGCCTGGTTGCAGTCGAACACGCGCGTGGGCATTGCCTGCCAGGCCACGGTGTCAGACCCGCAGATGGCGGAATCCTTCGGCATCAAGCTCAACACCGTGCGCGACCTCAACTTTCTGGTCGGCTCGGCGCTGGCCGGCTTTGCCGGCGTGTGGGTGGCGGTGCTCAACAACCTGGTTGAGCCGACCATGGGCAGCGTGCCGTCCTACAAGGCGCTGGCCATCATCGTGCTGCGTGGCATGGGCTCGGTACCCGGCACTCTGATGGCGGCACTGGTGCTGGGTCTGGTGGAGTCCTTCGGCACCGTCTACCTGGGCAAGGTGCTGGACCGCAATGCGATTGCGTTTGCGTTTCTGATCGTCGTTCTGATGGTGCGCCCGCAGGGGCTCTTTGCAAAGAAGTGAGCCGATCATGGAATACGAAATCTCTTTGCTTACCACCATTGGCATCAGCGTCATGTTTGCACTGTCGCTGAATTTGATCACTGGCTTTTGCGGCCAGATCAGTCTGGGGCACGCCGCCTTTCTGGGCGTTGGCGCCTACACATCGGCCATGCTCACCAAGGCCGGCTTGCCCTTCTTGCTCACCCTGCCGGCCTCGATGCTCCTGGCCGGCGCGTTGGGCGTGATCGTCGGCATGGCCAGCTTGCGTGTGCGTGCCGACTTCCTGGCCATCACCACCATGGGCGTGGTCTTTCTGTTCATCGGTGTGGTGCGCCAGCAGGAGTGGCTAGGCGGCGAAATGGGTTTGTCCGGCTTTCCTGACTCCGGCCTGGGCAAGACCGGCTTCATGCTGCTGACCCTGGTGCTCGCGGGCCTCACCGCTGCCGTCAGCCTCTACATCCAGCGAGCCTGGATTGGGCGCGTCTTCAATGGCATCGCGGAGGACGAGGACACCATGCGCGTACTCGGCATCGATGTGCCGAGCTACAAGCTGGCGGCCTTTGCCATTGGCACGGCGCTGGCGGGGGCGGCGGGTGCCTTGTACGCCTCACACCTCAAGTTCATCGGGCCCGACAGCTTCAGCTTTGTGGAGTCCATCACCGTGCTGTCCATGGTGGTCGTGGGTGGCATTGGCTCGGTGTTGTGGGTGGCCATCGCAGCGGCTTTGCTGTCTGCACTGCCGGGGTGGTTCCAGTTCATCGGTGACTACAAACTACTGGTCTACGGCGGCCTGCTGTTCACCATGATGCGCTTTTCTCCACACGGCTTGGCCGGGATGGTCAAGGCCATGTCCAGCAGGAAGGCAGGTGCGCAATGAGTTCGCCTCCCCTATTGAAGGTAGAAAACGTCAGCGTGCGCTTTGGCGGGCTGACGGCCGTGAACCAGGTGTCGTTCAAGGTCCAGCAGGGTGAACTGCTGGGCTTGATCGGCCCCAATGGTGCTGGCAAGACCACCATGCTGCGCGCCATCACCGGCGTTGTGCATGCGAGCGAGGGCGAGGTCTACCTGAGCGGTTCGCCGCTGGTCGGACTGCCCATTGAGCGGCGCATTCGCCAGGGACTGTCTCTGTCGCAGCAGCTGGTCAAGCCGCTGCGCAACATGAGCCTGCTGGAAAACGTCGCGCTGGCCGCTGGCGGTCACAAGACGGCGTCGCCGCTGCGCGCGCTCAAGCATGTCTCCAACCAGGATGAGTTGGCGCTCGGGTTTCAGATGCTGGAAAAAGTTGGCATTGCCGACCGTGCACACCAGATGCCCGGCACCCAGCCCTTGGGTATTCTCAAACGTCTGGAACTGGCGCGCGCGCTGGCGCTCAAGCCGCAGCTGTTCTTGCTCGACGAGCCGCTGGCGGGTCTGAATTCAGCGGAAGCGCGTGAGCTGGCCGACACCATTGCCGGCATCCACCAGAGTGGCATGACAGTGGTGCTGATCGAGCACAACTTAAGCGAAGTGATGCGCCTGTGTCAGCGTCTGGTGGTGCTGGACAACGGCAAGAAGATTGGCGACGGCGTCCCGCGTGAAGTGATGAATGATCCGGTGGTTCGAGCCGCCTATCTGGGCGGCGACACGCTCTCCTCGGACCGGCCTTTGGAGCGGCAACATGCTTGAACTGGTAAACATGTCTTGTGGCTACGGCGCCTTCAATGCCGCCGCTGACCTCTCCCTGAAGCTGCGCCCGGGCACCATCACCGCGCTGCTCGGCGCCAATGGCGCAGGCAAGTCCTCCACGCTGATGTGCGTGGCGGGTCACGTCGACTTGCAAGCCGGCCGAATCCTGTTCGGCGAGCAGGACATCAGCCGCCTGCCAGCCACCGAAAGGGTGCGCGCCGGCATCGCCATCTCGCCGGAAGGGCGGCGTTTGTTCAAGGACTTGTCGGTGGTCGACAACCTGCGCGTGGGCGGCTTGATCCATCCGACCAGCGCCTACGCCAAGGACCGCGACCGTGTGCTGGATCTGTTTCCGCGCCTGGGCGAACGCCTGGACTCGCTGGCCTGCAATCTGTCAGGCGGCGAACAGCAAATGCTGGCCATTGGCCGCGCCCTCATGACACGACCCAAACTCATCATGATCGATGAACTGTCGCTGGGCCTCATGCCAAAGGTCATTGACCAGTGCTACCAGGCCTTGAAGCTCTTGCGCAGCGAAGGCATGACCGTGTTGCTGGTGGAGCAAAACACCGAACGCGCGCTCGCGGTGGCCGACGATGTGTGCGTGCTCGAGTCGGGCCGCACCGTCTGGAGAGGCTCAGCCGCCGACGCACGCAGTGACCCCTTCCTTACGGCGGCCTACCTAGGCCTTCACTGACCCTTTGCCCAAATCCCTTCACCTTCAAGAGACACCATCATGAGTACTACTCAACTCCTTGACCCCCGCTACGACGCCAGCCGTGTCATTCGCGCCCCGCGCGGCACCAGCCTGAGCTGCAAGAGCTGGCTGACCGAAGCTCCGTTTCGCATGTTGCAAAACAACCTTGACGCCGAGGTCGCTGAAGACCCGAAGAACCTGGTGGTCTACGGCGGCATTGGCCGCGCCGCACGCAACTGGGAATGCTTTGACAAGATCCTCGAAACGCTCAAGGAATTGAATGACGACGAAACCCTGCTGGTGCAGTCCGGCAAGCCGGTTGGCGTCTTCAAAACCCACACCAATGCGCCGCGTGTGTTGATCGCCAACTCCAACCTGGTGCCCAAATGGGCCAACTGGGAACACTTCAACGAACTCGACCGCAAGGGCTTGTTCATGTACGGCCAGATGACCGCTGGCAGCTGGATCTACATTGGCTCGCAGGGCATTGTGCAAGGCACCTTCGAGACCTTTGTGGAAGCTGGGCGCCAGCACTACAACGGCGACTGGACTGGCAAGTGGATTCTGACCGCAGGTCTGGGCGGCATGGGTGGTGCGCAGCCTTTGGCCGCAACGCTGGCCGGTGCCGTCTCGCTCCATATCGAGTGCCAGCAAAGCAGTATCGACTTCCGTCTGCGCACGCGCTACGTGGACAAGCAGGCCAAGGACATTGACGACGCTCTGAGCTTGATCCAGCAGCACTGCGCCGCAGGCGAGGCGGTCTCCATCGCCCTGCTCGGCAACGCAGCCGACATCCTGCCCGAGCTCGTCAAGCGCGCCAAGGCAGGCAGCATCAAGCCCGACCTGGTCACCGACCAGACTTCGGCGCATGACCTCATCAACGGCTACCTGCCCAGAGGCTGGAGCGTGGCACAGTGGAAAGCGGCGCAGCGCGACCCGGCGCAGCACGCCAGGCTGACAGCCGACGCCGCCCAGAGCTGCGCCGTGCATGTGCAGGCCATGCTCGACTTTCAGGCGCTTGGTATCCCGACGGTCGACTACGGCAACAACATTCGCCAGGTCGCCAAAGATGTGGGCGTCGCCAATGCGTTTGACTTTCCCGGCTTTGTGCCGGCCTACATCCGCCCCCTGTTCTGCCAGGGTAAAGGGCCGTTTCGCTGGGTGGCGCTCTCGGGTGACCCGCAGGACATCTACAAGACCGATGCCAAGATCAAGGAGCTCTTTCCCGAGAACAAGCACACGCACCGCTGGCTCGACATGGCGCGCGAACGCATCGCCTTCCAGGGTCTGCCGGCACGCATTTGCTGGTTAGGTCTGGGTGAGCGGCACCTGGCCGGGCTGGCCTTCAACGAGATGGTGAAGAGCGGCGAGCTCAAAGCCCCCATCGTCATCGGCCGCGACCATCTCGACACCGGCTCGGTGGCGAGCCCGAACCGCGAGACCGAAAGCATGAAAGACGGCACCGACGCCGTCAGCGACTGGCCGCTGCTCAACGCCATGCTCAACGTCGCTGGCGGCGCCACCTGGGTCAGCCTGCACCACGGCGGCGGCGTTGGCATGGGCTACTCGCAGCACTCCGGCATGGTGATCGTCTGTGACGGCACCGATGCAGCCGCCGCGCGCCTGGCCAATGTGCTGGTCAATGACTGTGCCTCGGGCGTCATGCGCCATGCCGACGCCGGCTATGAGCTGGCCATTGAGACGGCGAAGAAGCAGGGTTTGAAGTTGCCCATGATGGGGTAGTCGCGGTCACTCAAACAACCAGGGATTGAGCAAGCGCACGCCGCAGGGCTCAAAATCGGCGACGTTACGG
>CAYHDD010000201.1:0-5941 GCA_964355195.1 uncultured Rhodoferax sp.
CGATGAACCGCTGGATGCCACGAGTTGCGGCGGCAGGGAAAACTGCCATGGTGAGGGCGACCGCTGCATGACGCACGACCTCTGGTCGGCACTGAACGAGCACATGGTTGAGTTTCTGGATTCCGTGAATTTGCAAAAGTTGATTGATGATGAACTCGGGCGCGGTCAGCGCTTGGAGGACAAGCCGACACTCAAGCGCGCCATTTTCAAGCTGCCGGTCGGCAAAACCGGTCGTGTCAGAGCACCGAATTCTGTCTTTGCCCTGGGCAGGGCCGTGACCGAGTCTTGAGATCAGACCGTAGATAATTGACCCTCAAATTCAGTCGCAAACAAAGTTCATGGATACCACCCCGCATTTCCCGATCTACATGGATTACAGCGCCACCAACCCCTGCGATGAGCGGGTCGTCGACGCCATGATCCCCTGGCTGCGCCAGCATTTTGGCAATCCGGCCTCGCGCAGCCACGCCTGGGGTTGGGAGGCGGAAACTGCGGTTGAAACGGCGCGCGAGCAGGTTGCCGCTCTGGTCGGGGCTGATCCGCGTGAGATTGTCTGGACCTCTGGTGCTACCGAGTCCAACAACCTGGCGCTCAAAGGGGCCGCAGGTTTCTACAAGACGCGCGGCAAGCACATCATTACCGTCAAAACGGAGCACAAAGCGGTGCTCGACACCTGCCGCGAACTGGAGCGTCAGGGCTTCGAGGTCACTTACCTGGCGGTGCAGGAAGACGGTTTGATAGATTTGGACGTCTTCAAGAACGCCATTCGGGCCGACACGATTCTGGTCAGTGTGATGATGGTCAACAATGAAATCGGTGTCATTCAGGACATCGAGGCGATTGGCACCCTGTGTCGGCAAAAGGGCATCGTCTTTCACGTCGATGCTGCGCAGGCACCTGGGCGCGTCGAGATCGATCTCAGCCGCCTGCCGGTTGACCTCATGAGCCTGACCGCCCACAAGGTTTACGGTCCCAAGGGCATTGGCGCACTGTATGTAAGGCGCAAGCCACGCGTCCGAATTGAAGCGCAAATGCACGGCGGTGGTCACGAGCGGGGCATGCGCTCGGGCACGCTGCCGACGCATCAGATTGTCGGCATGGGTGAGGCCTACCGAATTGCGCGTGAAGAGATGACTCAGGAGAACCGGCGCATTCGCGCGCTGCATGAGCGCATGTTGAACGGCCTGAAGGACGTTGAGCAGGTGTTCATCAATGGGCACCTTGAAAAGCGCGTTCCACATAACCTGAACATGAGCTTCAACTATGTCGAGGGCGAGTCCCTCATGATGGGCATCAAGGGGCTGGCGGTGTCGAGTGGCTCGGCCTGTACCTCGGCCAGTCTGGAGCCGAGCTATGTCTTGCGCGCCCTCGGTCGCAGCGATGAACTGGCGCACAGCAGCCTTCGCATGACCATTGGTCGCTACACCACCGAAGCTGAAATTGACTACGCCATTGAGACGATCAAAGTCAACGTCGCGCGCTTGCGCGAGCTGAGTCCTTTGTGGGATATGTACAAAGAAGGTATTGATATATCCACCATTGAGTGGGCTGCGCATTAGGTCACGCCGCCAAGATGAGCCAGCTTTTTTCGCTCACACCGGTAGTGCCTGTCGCACTGCCTGCGTGTTCGCGGTCTGACTCATTGGTGTCCTGGCGACAATCTCGAATACAAGGAGTCTTGAAATGGCATATTCTGAAAAAGTTGTAGACCACTACGAAAATCCGCGCAATGTCGGATCCTTCGAGAAGGGCGACGAGTCGGTCGGTACCGGCATGGTTGGCGCGCCGGCCTGCGGTGACGTAATGAAGTTGCAGATCAAGGTCAACCCGGAAACCGGCGTGATCGAAGACGCACGATTCAAGACCTATGGCTGCGGCTCGGCCATCGCCTCATCATCGTTGGTGACCGAGTGGGTCAAGGGCAAGACGCTGGATCAGGCGGCGGCGCTGAAGAACAGTGAAATCGCTGAAGAGCTGGCCCTGCCGCCGGTCAAGATCCACTGCTCGATCCTGGCCGAAGATGCCATCAAGGCTGCGGTCAATGATTACAAGCAAAAGCTCAGTTCCGCACAGACCCATTGACATGGCCGTTACCCTGACCGAAGCCGCCGCACGGCACGTTACAAAATACCTCAGCAAACGGGGAAAGGGCTTGGGTGTGCGCCTGGGCGTCAAGACCACGGGCTGCTCCGGCCTGGCTTACAAGCTGGAGTATGTTGACGAGGTTGCGCCCGAGGACATCGTCTTTGAAGGCCATGGCGTCAAGGTGCTGGTGGAGCCGAAAAGTTTTGCCTACCTCGACGGCACTGAGCTCGACTATGTGCGCGAAGGCTTGAACGAGGGATTCAGGTTCAATAATCCGCGTGAACGTGACCGCTGCGGTTGTGGCGAGTCGTTTCGGGTGTGAATCTCCAGTCTAACGATTTCGAACTCTTTGGTTTTGCGCCGCGTTTCCTGCAAGACAGCGCTGCCATTGACGCGCGCTGGAAAGAGCTCCAGCGCGAAGTGCACCCCGACAAGTTCAGTACGCAGGATGCCGCCCTGCAACGCGCCGCCCTGCAATGGTCGGTACGAATCAACCAAGCCTATCAGCGACTCAAAGACCCGCTGAAACGCGCCGCCTACCTTTGCGAGTTGCATGGCGCAGCTGTCAATGCCGAGAACAACACAGCCATGAGTGGCGCGTTCCTGCAGCAGCAAATGCAGTGGCGTGAAGAATTGGACGAAACCAGCGAGGCGGTGGCCTTGAGCGAATTGGCGGCGCAGGTTGCCACCGCCCACCACCAGTTGCTGCAACAATGCGAAGCGTTGCTCGATCAGCAGCAGGACTACAAAGAGGCGGTGCAGCGGGTGCGTGCATTGATGTTTGTAGAACGCTTTGCCAGGGATGTAAACGCCCGGCTGGAACAGATGGAAACACCTTAATCGATTATGGCTCTGTTACAAATTTCGGAACCCGGTCAGTCGCCCGACCCGCACAAACGGCGTCTGGCAGTCGGTATTGATCTGGGCACCACGCACTCCCTGGTGGCATCGGTGCGCCACGGCGTCGCCGAGTGCTTGCCCGATGAGCAGGGGCGTGTGATCTTGCCGTCGGTAGTGCGCTACCTTGCCGGGGGCGGTCGGCAGATTGGCTACGAGGCGCAGCAGGCGATGGCACAAGACCCGGAAAACACGCTGGCTTCGGTCAAGCGCTTCATGGGGCGCAGCCTGTCCGATGTGGCCTCCAGTGGCAAGATGCCGTACCGCTTTGTGCCGCATAGCGGCATGCTGGGCTTGCAAACCGTGCAGGGCGAGAAGTCGCCGGTGGAAGTGAGTGCCGATATTCTGGCCACGCTGCGCCACCGTGCGGAAGACAGCCTGGGCGATGATTTGTACGGCGCCGTCGTCACCGTGCCGGCTTATTTTGACGACGCCCAGCGTCAGGCCACCAAGGACGCCGCAAAGTTGGCTGGGCTCAATGTCCTCCGCTTGATCAACGAGCCCACAGCCGCGGCGATTGCCTATGGCCTGGACAATGGCAGCGAGGGCGTCTATGCAATCTACGATCTGGGTGGCGGCACCTTTGACATCTCCATTTTGCGTTTGACACAGGGCGTGTTTGAGGTTTTGGCCACCGGCGGTGATTCGGCCCTTGGTGGCGACGACTATGACCGGGCGCTGGCCGACTGGGTCATGACACAGGCCGGTGTGCAGGCCAGCACGCCGCAGGAAAAGGCGATTGCCATCATCGCTGCACGTGCCTGCAAAGAAGAACTTTCGGCCGCGCATTGCGCCGCCTGTCATGCCTGCATCGGAGGCGAGAACGTCAGGTTTGAGGTCGTCAATGAACAGTTTGAAAAGCTGACGGCGCAACTGACCCAGCGCACCATCGTGGCGGTACGCAAGACACTGCGCGATGCCGGGCTGAGCAAGGACGACGTCAAGGGCGTGGTGATGGTCGGTGGCTCCACCCGCATGCCGCAGATTCAGCAGGCGGTGGCTGACTTCTTTGGCCGCGCGCCGCTCACCAACCTGAACCCGGATGAGGTGGTGGCGCTGGGTGCGGCGATTCAGGCCAACCAGCTGGCAGGCAACAATGCCGGCGGCGACTTGCTGCTGCTGGACGTCATTCCACTCTCATTGGGCGTTGAAACCATGGGTGGCCTTGTGGAGCGCATCGTGCCGCGCAACGAAACCATCCCGACCGCCAAGGCGCAGGACTTCACGACCTTCAAAGACGGGCAGACTGCGCTGGCCCTGCACGTCGTTCAAGGCGAGCGTGACCTGGTTGCCGACTGCCGCAGTCTGGCGCGTTTCGAACTGCGTGGCATCCCACCGATGGTGGCCGGCGCGGCACGCATTCGGGTGAC
Source organism: uncultured Rhodoferax sp. (assembly GCA_964355195.1). Classification (GTDB taxonomy): domain Bacteria; phylum Pseudomonadota; class Gammaproteobacteria; order Burkholderiales; family Burkholderiaceae_C; genus Rhodoferax. The sequence continues at coordinate 4,353 of CAYHDD010000201.1, forward strand.
CTTTACGGTTGATGCCGATGGCCTGTTGAGTGTCGGCGCGAAGGAGCAGATCAGTGGCGTTGAAGCGCACATCGAAGTCAAGCCTTCCTACGGTTTGGGTGATGATCAGATCGCGCGCATGCTGCAAGACAGCTTCAACACTGCTGACGCCGACATGCAGACGCGTGCCGTAGTGGAGGCGCGCGTGGATGGCGAGCGCATGTTGCTGGCCACTGTAAGTGCGCTGGAGGCTGACGGCGATTTGCTCGCGGCCGCCGAGCGCGCTGCGATCGACGCATTGATGGCCAGCGTAGTCACGGCGCAGGCTTTGAATGTTGCGGCCTTGATCGAGGCTGCGACGCAGGCGTTGGCCAAAGGCACCGAGGCCTTTGCCGCGCGACGCATGAACCGCGGTATTCAAAAGGCCTTGGCCGGCAAGAGCATTGAAACGGTTTGAAACCGATTGACAGGAACACGGATGCCCATCATCAAACTGCTGCCAAACCCGGAGTATTGCCCGCTGGGTGCGGAAATTTCGGCACCGGCGGGCACATCGATCTGTGAGGCTCTGCTTGACAACAAGATTGCCATTGAGCATGCCTGCGACATGAGTTGTGCCTGCAGCACTTGTCACGTGATCGTGCGCCAGGGCTTTGCCTCCTTGAACGAAGTTGAGGAGGACGAGGAAGACATGCTCGACCGCGCCTGGGGTCTGGAGCCGCAGTCACGCCTGAGTTGCCAGGCGAAGCTGGCGCAGCAGGATGTTGTGGTGGAGATTCCGCGTTATTCGATCAACCACGCCAAAGAGAATCATTGACCCATGCGTCAAATTTTTCTCGACACGGAAACCACGGGTCTTTCACCTGAGAACGGCGACCGCATTGTTGAAGTCGCCGGTGTTGAACTGCTCAACCGCAAGCCGACTGGCAACAACAAGCACTTCTACCTCAACCCGGGCCGCGACAGTCACGAAGAGGCGCTCAAGGTGCATGGCCTGACAAGTGAATTCCTGCGCGACAAGCCAGCTTTCGAAAATGTTGCCGAAGAGTTGCTGACTTATCTGAGCGGCGCCGAGGTCTTGATCCACAACGCGCCGTTCGATGTCGGCTTTCTGAACCGGGAGCTGAGCCTGGCTGGTCGTACCGCGCTCGGTGCAGTCGTCGCCTCAGTGACCGACACCCTGGCCATGGCCAAGGAAATGTTTCCCGGCAAGCGCAACTCGCTGGACGCGCTGTGCGCCCGCTTTGACGTTGACAACTCCGGCCGCACCCTGCATGGCGCTTTGCTGGATGCCGAACTGCTGGCCGAGGTTTACATCAACATGACGCGCGGCCAGGAGACCCTGCTGATCGAGCATGGATCGGTGCAGAGCGAAGGTCGGCGCTTGAACGAGGTCAATTTGCGCGCCTTTGAGCTCCCTGTTCTGGCTGCCAATGAGCATGAAGCCGCCGCCCACGAAGAGCTGTTGCTGCAGCTTGATGAAGCCAGCAAAGGCAAGACGGTTTGGCGATTGACGACCTGAATTTGAGGCATAATCCAATGCTTTCCTGAACCCAATTCAGGGCGGTTAGCTCAGGGGTAGAGCACTGCATTCACACTGCAGGGGTCGC
>CAYHDD010000202.1:0-5939 GCA_964355195.1 uncultured Rhodoferax sp.
CCCGCTGTCGGCGCGGCGGGCGGCACAACCACGGTTGTGGGCCCGAAGAAGTAGAAATTGCCTCGCACCTCGTTGTAGAGCGCCGGGCGTTGCTTGTGCCCCACAGTCGAAGCCAACTTCTCAACCGAGATCTGGATTTCACGCACCAGGTCTTCCACCTTGATGCCCGGTTTGCGCATGCGTGCAATGAACTCCCGGGTGAACACGCTGTTGGGGTTGGCATCACTGTCGCTCAATCGATCCAGCGCCTGTTCACCGCGGCTGGCGGAATACACCACCATTTGCCCAATCGGCGGGTCGGGCGGCGTCAAGCCACGCTCACCGCCAACTGAACGGCCTTTGGTCTTGAGCGGATTGTCGCGGCAGGCATCGACCATGATCAAACTGAAAGCGGCTTTGGCGGTCTCCAGCCGTTCGGTCAAATCATGCAATGCGTAGGAAGTCTTTTCGACTGCGGATTCGGTCGTCGCCTCGATATCGGTGGGCAGCAAAAAATTGCCACTCTTGATTTGTACGCCGTGTCCGGCAAAGAACACCACCACCTCATCACCACCCTTGATCTTGCCGTACATCGCCTCCGTTGCCTTGACCATGCTGCGGTAGTCCAGGTCGCGGTACAAACTGACCTCAAAACCTGCCGCGCGAAGCTCGGTAGCCATGGCCACTGCATCGTTGCCGGCTTTTTGTAACTTGCTGACGTGTTGGTAGTTGTCGTTACCAATGACCAAAGCCAGGCGATTGGCCTGCGCCGGCGATGCCACAAGGCACAGCGCGGCACACCAAGCCACGCCAAATTCCCTGAGAGAAAGCCACCCCGTAGATATCATGGCGGCAATTATCCTACGTGGCGAGATCTAAAAGGAATTTTTTGACAGACGTCTGGGGCTATGTCGAGAGTCTGTTGGGGCTGTGCAAGTAGCGCAACAGCCAATCCCAGGCTTCGAGGTCACGCTACTCCGGCCGGTCCAGCTTGGCCGACAAAAGAATCGTCGAAAACGTATCCACGACACCCTTGACCACCCGAATCTTGTCGATCACAGCGTCCAACTCCTGGGTCGAGTCGGTCACCAGCATGGCGCACAGGTCGTAGCGGCCGCTGACGGAATAGAGCTTGGTTATTTCGTGGCGGCGGGTCAGCTCGCTCACCACCGAGGCCTCCTGGCGCGATTCCATTGAAATCAGCACCATGGCACGTATGACGCCCGGGCCACGCGTGCTGCTGACACCGACCGTGTAACCGGTCACCACGCCCGCATCTTCCAGCGCCTTCAGGCGCAATTGAGCGGTACTGCGCGCGCAACCCAGCGCCTTGGCAATGCTGACGATGGGCAGACGTGCATTGACCTTGAGCAGCTCGATGAGCTTGTGATCCATGGCATCCAGATTCGGGTTCTTGGGCTGTTGTTTCATAGTGACTCAAACACAATCAAATTGAAGCAAATATTGATGCAGATTCAGACATTTTGCCTGTTTTGATCGGCACTGTTCGTTTTTACACTTCACGTTGCCAAGAACATCAGACCTGATCTACAACGCCGCCAAGCACTTCCAGGAGACCCGTCATGCTGAAGAGAGTTGATTTCAACCACCCCGGAAAACTGCTGAGCTACGCCGAGCTGCAAGCCTATGAGCCAGAAAGCGAGTCCTGGCAAAGACAGTTTGCCCGTCGCTACACGCACCACTCGGAGCTGGCCGGCGTGCTGAACCATGTGGAAGACGTGAATGACACGGTGTATTCCAAGTTCGCCATTGCCGTGACGCCCTACATGGCCCGCCTGATGGACCGTGACAACCCGAACTGTCCGATCCGCATGCAGTACCTGCCCTCCTTCAACGAAGAAACCAAACCCGGCTTTGCCACCATGCTCGACCAGTTGGGGGAAGAAGGCGACACGATTCCCGGCACCAGCATCGTGCACCGCTACCCGCGCCGCGTGCTGTTCCTGGTCAGCAACACCTGCGCCACGCTATGCCGCTTCTGTACCCGCAAACGCATGGTCAGCCAGCCGGCTGGCTCGGTGCACAAGGACCAGATCGAGGCCTCCATCGAATACATCGCCAACAACAAGAACATCGAAGACGTGCTGCTCTCAGGCGGCGACCCGCTGACCTTCACCGACGACCGCCTGGACGAAATCCTGGGCCAGATCCGCAAGCGCGCGCCGCATGTGCGATTCCTTCGCATGGGCTCGCGCATGGTCGTACAACTGCCGACACGCATCACACCCGAGCTATGCGCCGTGCTCGAAAAACACCGCGTGCAGATGGTCAACATCCACATCAACCACCACAAGGAAATCACGCCGCTGCTGCGCCAGCGCGTCAAGATGCTGCAAAAAGCCGGCATCATGATGGGCCTGCAAACGGTCTGCCTGAAAGGTGTCAACGACAGCGTTGAAGTCATGCGCGAACTGTTCATGCAAACCGTCGAGATGGGCGTGCGACCCTACTACGTCTACTCCACTGACATGGTCGAGGGCGCGCACCACTTCATCGTGCCGCACCGGCGCATGCTCGAACTCTACGAAGGCCTTCGCGGATGGATCAGCGGCCCGGCCGTGCCGACCTTCATCGTCGACGGCCTGGGTGGGCTGGGCAAGCTGCCGATCATCCCGAATTACGTGCGCGAAGAGGCCCTGGCCGACGGTAGCGGCACCACCGTCAAGTGCCGCAACTACGCCGGCAAGACCGTCGAGATGCCGGGCCTGGGCCAGAACTTCAGCCTGCCCACGCAAAGCCACTAAGACCCTGAACCCAAGCCCATGAAACACGGTTCCCCCTACGGCATCCACCGCGTGCTCGAACCTCTGGGCGTGCTGCCCCAGGGCGCCTGGAAGATCGACAACACGATGGAGATTTGCGACAACGAGATCCTGATCGACGTGCTGGCCCTGAACATCGATGCCGCCAGCTTCACGCAGATCAAGAAGCAGGCAGAGGGCGACGTGATCCGGGTAGCCACGATCGTGCAAGACATCGTGGCTCAGCGCGGCAAGCACCACAACCCGGTGACGGGGTCGGGCGGCATGCTGATCGGCACCGTGGCCCAGGTTGGTGCGGCACTGGCTGGCAAGACCGACTTGCAGTTGGGCGACAAGATCGCCACCCTGGTGTCCTTGTCGCTGACACCATTGCGCATTGACGCCATTGAGCAAATTCACCTGGACAAGGACCAGATCGACATTCGCGGCCAGGCCATTCTGTTTGAAACCGGGCTTTACGTCAGGCTGCCGACCGACATCGACGAAAAGCTGGCGCTGGCAATACTGGACGTGGCAGGGGCACCGGCCCAGACTGCGCGCCTGGTGCATCCGGGCCAGACCGTAGTGGTCATCGGCGGTGGCGGCAAATCGGGCACGCTGTGTCTGTATGAAGCCAGGAAGCGCGCCGGCGCGCAAGGCTGTGTCATAGGTGTCTCGCCGTTCGAGAAAGACTGCCAGCGCATGCAGCAGTTGGGCTGGGCGGACCACAGCCTGAAGGTCGATGCCACCGATGCGCTGGCACTGATGCAAGCGGTGTCCGACGTCACCGATGGTCGATTGGCCGACGTGGTGATCAACTGCGTCAACATTGCGAACACCGAGATGGGCAGCATTCTGGCCACGCGCCAGCACGGCACCATCTACTTCTTCTCCATGGCCACCAGCTTCACCGCCGCCGCCCTGGGCGCCGAAGGCGTCGGCAAAGACGTGCGGATGATCGTCGGAAACGGCTACGCCACGGGTCACGCCGAGCATGCGCTCAAGCTGCTGCGCGAAAGCGCCACACTGCGCGCCCTGTTTGAACAACTCTACGTTTGAGGACGCCCGAAGTTCCTGACCTCACGCTCTCGTGAAAAACCAGCGCAGCACGCCCATGACGAACCCACTTTGGCACTCCATTCAGGCGCAAGGCCTGCGCACAGTCGCGGTCATGGGCATGAGCAAGAATACCGGCAAGACGGTGACGCTGAACCACCTGCTGGAGCAGGCGCATGCCGCCGGCACGCTGGTCGGCGTGACCTCGATTGGCCGCGACGGCGAAGAGCGCGACGAGGTCTACCAAATCTCCAAACCTCCGGTTCGGGTCTGGCCGCGCACGCTGGTGGCCACGGCACGAGCCACGCTGGCACGCGCCAAGACGCGCACCCAGTTTCTGGCCGGCACCGGCATTGAAAGCCCGATGGGCGAGATCGTGCTGGTCCAGGTGCTGGAGCACGGCGAGATGGAAATTGCCGGCGCCTCGCGCTCCAGCGACCAGCGCAGCGTGATTGCCCGCCTGCAGCAGTGCGGCGCCTCGCTGGTGCTGCTCGACGGTGCGCTGGGACGCAGTCAGCACGCCTCGCCGTCGATCGCCGACGGCGTGCTGCTGGCCACCGGCGCGGCCATCGGCGGTGGCATCCAGGATGTGCTGCGCAAGACGCATGACCGGCTGACCATTCTGTCGATTGAGCAGGTCGACCCGAATACGCGCCAGCGCTGTGCGGCACTGTTCAAGCAGGGCGGCGTCGCGCTCTGGGATCACCAGGGTGGCCTCGTCTTCAGCGCACCGATTGCCACGCTCAACGCCGGCGAGACGCTTCTGCACTACGCCAACTCACCGCTCGCTAGCGTGGCGCTGACGGGTGCGGTCGGGCGGTCGCTGTGGGCCGTCCTCAAGGCGCTGGCCAGCAAGCACCCCGGGTTGAGCATTGTCGTGGCCGATGGCACCAAGCTGTTTATTGACGCCAGCGAACTGGCCTCGCTGCAACGCCTGGGCGCGCGCGTGCAGGCCTTCAGCGCGATTCGAATGCTGGGCATCACCCTGAATCCATTTTCCCCCTTCGGTGGCAGTTTCGACGCCGCCGATTTTTCGCACGCCGCCCGCTCTGCCTTCACTGGCAACACGGTGTGCGACGTCGTTCTCGAACAACAAGAACCAGGAGTTATTGCATGATTTCCCTGCAACTTGACCCGGCGCAGATCGATCGCGCACGCTCGCACGCGCGGCGCATCGCGCGTCAGGTCTTTGACGAAATGAACGCCTTTACCACGACCACCGTCGAGCGCGCCACGCTGCGCCTGATGGGCATGGACGGCGCTGACGAAGACCAGGTGCCGCTACCCAACCGCGTGGTCGAGCATCTCCAACAACAGGGCCTGCTGGCGCACGGCGCTTCGATGATCGTCGGCGGGGCCATGTTGGCGCACGGCCTGTCGGTGCAACAGGTTGCCGAGCAGGTGGCCGCGGGGACCTTGAGCTTGACCCTGCCGCAGGACCTGGGCGCAGCGCGCGACCAGGCCGACGCCATCGCCGAGCGCATGTGCCAGCACATCGCCGGGCAGCGCACCACGCGCAATGCCATGATCGATCGCTTAAGCGAAGGCCCCAAACCCTGGCTGTACCTGATCGTGGCCACAGGCAATATCTTCGAGGACGTGAAGCAGGCGCGCGCCGCTGCCGAACAGGGCGCCGACATCATCGCCGTGATCCGCTCCACCGGTCAGAGCCTGCTCGACTACGTGCCTCACGGCGCCACCACTGAAGGCTTTGGCGGCACCTTCGCAACCCAGGAGAACTTCCGGTTGATGCGCGCCGCCCTTGACGAGGTGGGCGCAAGAGTAGGCCGCTACATCCGCCTGACCAACTACTGCTCGGGCCTGTGTATGCCGGAGATCGCCGCCATGGGCGCCATGGAGCGGCTCGACATGATGCTCAACGACTCGATGTACGGCATCATCTTCCGCGACATCAACATGAAGCGCACCTTCATCGACCAGTTTTTCTCGCGCATGGTCAATGCCTATGCCGGCATCATCATCAACACCGGCGAAGACAACTACCTGACCACCGCCGACGCCTATGACGCGGCCCACACCGTGCTGGCCTCGCAGCTAATCAATGAGCAATTCGCCTATCTCTCGGGCCTGCAACCGGATCAGATCGGCCTCGGTCACGCCTTCGAGATCAACCCCGAGCTG
>CAYHDD010000203.1:0-5931 GCA_964355195.1 uncultured Rhodoferax sp.
CGTTCAACGAGGGCACGCTGGTGATCGCGATGCGCCTGAACCCCGGCGTGACTTTGGCAGAAACTACCATGCTGGCGCGCCAGGCGGAGCTGCTGATCAAGCAGGTACCCGAGGTGACGCACGTTGGGCGGCGCAGCGGACGCGCCGAGCTGGACGAACATGCGGAAGGTGTGCACGTCAGCGAGCTCGACGTCGGCTTAAAGCCGCCCAGCGAGAGCACGCGCTCGATGGACCAAGTCTTGACCGACATCCGCGCGCGCCTGGTCAACTTGCCGGTGGCGGTGGCCATCGGGCAGCCGATCTCGCACCGTATCGACCACATGCTCTCAGGCGTGCGCTCGCAGATCGCGATCAAGATTTTCGGCGAAGACCTCGACACCCTGCGCGGCCAGGCCGAAATCTTGCGCGCCGCTCTGGCCACGGTGAGCGGCGTGGCCGACCTGGAGATTGAAAAGCAGGTACTGTCACCGCAGATCAAGGTGCGCCTCGACTACGGCGCAGCCGCGCGCTACGGCGTACCGGCACCGCAGATTCTGGCAACACTGCAAAGCCTGGTCGACGGCGAGAAGGTAGCGCAAATTGTTGAAGGCGGGCGGCGCTTTGCGCTGGTGCTGCGTCTGCCTGAGTCGGCGCGCTCGGTGCAAGGGCTCGGTCAGATCCTGATCGAAACCCCGAGCGGGCGCATTCCGCTGTCCAAGCTGGCCAGCATCGAAGACAGCGACGGCCCGAACCAGATCAGCCGCGACGACGGCAAGCGCCGTATCGTGCTGTCGGCCAATGCGCAGGGTCGAGCGCTGTCGGACGTGATCACGGACATCCGCCGCGTGGTGGCCCAGACCAAGCTGCCCGAAGGCTATTTTGTGACACTGGGTGGCCAGTTTCAGGCACAGGAGGAGGCATCACGTCAGGTCGGCTTGCTGTCCATCGTCTCGGCGCTACTGATGTTCGTGGTGCTCTACAGCCGCTACCAGTCGACCCGGCTGGCGCTGCTGATCATGGCCAATATTCCGCTGGCGCTGGTGGGCGCCGTGTTCGGGCTGTGGCTATCCGGACAACCGCTTTCGGTGGCCGCCCTCGTGGGCTTCATCACGCTGGCGGGCATTTCGGTGCGCAACGGCATCCTCAAGGTGAGCCACTACATCAACCTGATGCGCTTGGAGGGCGAGAGCTTTGACCACAAGATGATCGTGCGCGGCTCGCTGGAGCGTTTGAGTCCGGTGCTGATGACGGCGCTGGTGACGGCCTTTGCGTTGGCGCCGCTGCTGTTCGAGGCCGAGCGGCCCGGCACCGAGATTCTGCATCCGGTCGCAGTGGTGATCTTCTCGGGCCTGATCAGCTCGACGCTGCTCGACACCTTTCTCACGCCAGTGATGTTCTGGTTGTTCGGCCGCCGGGACGCCCTGCGCCTGCTCGACGACAAGAACGCCGGAGCCTTCTGATCCCCACCCCGCTACCCCTTCTGACGCTGCCTCCCTTCTCTAACTTCCGATAGGAAACTTTATGAAACTCGTTCGACTCATCGCAACGCTGGCCCTCGTCGCCAACGGCGCCGCGCTCGCGGCAGAAGGCCATAGCCACGATCCCAAGCCGCTGCATGGCGGCGTGGTGGTCGAGGTCAAGGACATCGAATTTGAGCTGGTCGCCCGGCCGGACGCGGTGCAACTGCACCTGCGCGATCACGGCAAGAAGCTTGATGTCAGCACAGGCTCGGCCAAACTTACTTTGCTGACCGGTGCCGACAAGCAGGAAGTGGAACTCAAGCCGGCTGGTGACAAGCTGGAAGCCAAAGGCAGTTTCAAGCTGGCCCCCAACACCAAGGTGGCAGCCATTGTCTTGCTCGCGGGCAAGTCTTTTACCGCTCGCTTCGTGCTGAAGTGAGGTATGAGTCACGTGACCCCGCCCTGACCATGAGCGTGGGTTCGGTCTCGGTGATCAGCAAGGTGATGCGGCCGTGCCGGGATCCGCTGTAATGCGGAAACCTGAAAATAACAACAATGTAATCTCCGGGTCAACTTTCTGTTGGGCGTCAACGTGCAAACTACAGGCATTCCATTCCAGAAAGGTTCAGTCCATGACACTGCGTACTCGTTCCGTCTTGATCATCTCACTGGCCGCCGCGGGCGTTTCTGTACCCGGCATTGCCCAGGTGGATCACAGCATGCACGGCAAACCGACCGGCAGCCCGGTCTTGAGCGCCTCGGACGCCGCTTTGGCCGACGGCTTGGTGAAGAAGATAGACAAGGCCAGCAAGCGCATCACGATTGCCCACGGCAAGCTGCCCAACGGCATGCCGGCCATGACGATGGCCTTCAGCTTGAAAGACGCAGCTTGGCTCGACCAGGTGCAGACCGGTCAGAAGATTCGCTTTGCCACTGACAGCGTCAACAGCATGTTGGTGGTGCGCCTGGAGGTAGTGAAGTGAAACCAAAAAACCTGCTGTTAGCTGGCTTGGGCCTGCTGTTGCTCGCGCTGGCCCTGGGCGCCTGGGTCTACAAGAGTCAGGGTGATGCGGGCGCCAGCGTCAGCGCGCAAAACAAGAGCGCCCTGGTGCGCGCGCATTCGCCAGTCTTTGGCAATGCCAATGCGCCGGTGCACATCGTCGAATTCCTGGACCCGGCCTGCGGCACCTGCCGCGACTTCTATCCCTTTGTCAAAGAACTGATGGCGGCCCACCCGGGTCAAATCAAGGTCTCGGTTCGCTACGCGCCGTTTCACCGTGGCTCAGACCAGGTCGTGAAGGTGTTGGAGGCAGCGCGCAAGCAGGGGCAGTTCAAACAGGCGCTTGAAGCCTTGTTCGCCGCACAACCGGTCTGGGTGCAAAACCACGTGGCGCAAGTCGATTTGGTGTGGGGGCCGTTGGGCAGTCTGGGGCTCGACATGGAGCGCCTGCGCGCCGACATGAATCTGCCCGAAATCGCCCAGGTGGTTCAACAAGACCTTGCAGACGCCAACACCCTGGGTGTGGCCATGACGCCGGAGTTCTTCGTCAACGGCAAGCCGCTGCCGAAGTTTAGCTTTGATGACTTGAAGATGCTGGTCGAGGAAGCGCTGGTCGAAGCGAAAACAAAGTAAGGTGATTGCTATGCAACATGCATTGCGCATCAGCGTCATGGCGGCGCTGATGGTCCTGGCGGCGCCGTGCCTGGTGCTTGCCGACGAGCAGGTTCCGGGCGCCACGCTGGAGAGCCTGCTCTCGGTGGCCAAAGAGCGCAACCCGGAATTCGGCGCGATGCGACACGAAGCGCTGGCAGCGACAGAGCGCGTGCTCGCGGCGGGCGCGTTGATGGACCCCCGGCTGAAGGTCGAGTTGCAGGACATCACCAAGGCAGGTGAACAGAGCCCGACTGTGTTGCCGGCCAATGTGGGCGCAACCGCCTACACCTTGACGCAGGAACTGCCCTGGTTTGGCAAGCGTGATCTCAAGCGCGATCTGGCCAGCCTGGAGGTGGACGCCGCCCAGGGCCGCGCGCGCCAGACCTGGGCCGAACTGACAGCACGCGTCAAGTCGCTCTTCATCCAGCGTTACCTGGTGCAGACCAGCCAGCGCCTGGTGGAAGGAAACCTGGACCTGATGCTGCAGCTGGAAAAGGTGCTCCAGGTGCGCTATGCCGGTGGGCTGGCGGCGCAGCAGGACATCACGCGCATCCATGTCGAACACACCGGCATGCGCGCCGAGTTGGTCGCGCTGGCGGCAGAGTGGCGGCAAACCCAGTTGCGATTGAATACTTTGCTGGCACGCGCCACCGATGCGCCGCTGGCACCACCGCTGGCCCTGCGGGTCCTGCCGGAGCGGGTGAAATTGGACTATGCGGCGCTGTCGGAGCAACTGCGCGCCGCCAACCCGCAGCTCTTTGTGGCAACCAAGCTCGTCAAGTCGGCGGAAAAGGCGCGTGAGCTGGCTTACAAGAGCCGCTACCCGGACTTCACGGTGGGGCTCAACGCCATGCAGCGCCAGAGCAGCTTCAAGGAGTGGGGGCTCATGGTGGAGCTCAACCTGCCAATCCGCGATGGCCTGTTGCGGTCGCAGGAGCGCGAGTCCGAGGCCATGCTGGCGGTGGCGCGCGCGCGCCAGGAGGCCGCCGCCAACCAGGCGCTGGCCGACTTGTCGGACAACCTGGTTGCGCTGGACGCAGCGCGCGAGACCGAGCACCTGATGAGCTACAGCCTCATGCCGCAGGCCGATTTGACCTGGCGTGCCGCGCTCGCCGGCTATGAGCACGGCAAGGCTGATTTCGCGACCTTGCTTGACGCGCAACGGCAAATCCGTGCGGCCGGACAAAGCCGACTCAAGGCCCAGGTCGAGGCGCAAATGCGTCTGGTGGAGATTGAAAGACTGATCGGGGAAGATCTATGAAGCAAGGTACAGGGGTCGCGCTGGGCATCATCGCCATGGCGTTGGCGAGCGGCGGCGGGTACTGGCTGGGTCAGCGTGGTGCGGGCGGCACAACACCGGTTGCCGCACCTGGCGCGCCGGCAACGTCCGACGCCGCAAAGGTGCCAAAGAAGTTGATCTACTACCGCAATCCGATGGGCTTGCCTGACACGTCGCCGGTGCCGAAAAAGGATCAGATGGGCATGGATTACATCGCCGTCTATGAGGGTGGTGTCGACGAGGAAGCGGCTGCGTCCGGGCAACTCAAGATCAGCACCGAGAAGATCCAGAAACTGGGGGTACGCACCGAGTTGGCCGAGCTGCGCAGCCTGGACAGAACGGTGCGCGCGGCTGGGCGGGTTGAGCCCGACGAGCGGCGCAGCTTCATGGTGGCGCCGAAGTTTGAAGGCTATGTCGAGCGCCTGCACGTCAACGTCAGTGGGCAGCTGGTCAGCAAGGGGCAGCCTCTGTTCGAGGTCTACAGCCCCGAACTGGTGTCGGTGCAGCGCGAATACGCCATTGCCGCGCAGGGCGTGGTGTCGCTCAAGGGCGCCGACAGCCCGGCGCAATTGGGCATGGCGCGGCTGGTCGAGTCGAGCCTGCAGCGGCTCAAGAACTGGGATATTTCGGAAGAGCAGATCAAGGCGCTGGTGGCGTCGGGGGAGACCAAACGCAGCATGACCTTTCGCTCGCCCGCGTCAGGCATCGTGACCGAGAAAAAAGCACTGCCGGGCATGCGCTTCATGCCCGGAGAGGTGCTCTACCAGGTGTCGGACTTGTCCGTGGTCTGGGTGCTGGCCGACGTTTTTGAGCAAGACATCGGTCTGGTCAAGGCGGGTGCCAAGGTCAAGGTCAAAATCAATGCCTACCCGGAAAAGGAATTCACGGGTAGCGTCGCCTACGTATACCCCACGCTCAAGGCCGAAACCCGCACGGTGCCGGTGCGCGTGGAGCTGGCCAACCCCGGGCTGTTGTTGAAGCCGGGCATGTTTGCACAGCTTGAGCTGGCGGTCTCGGTCAAGGCGAAAGTGGTGACGGTGCCGCTCGCGGCGGTGATCGACAGTGGCACACGCCAGATGGTTTTTCTCAGCCTTGGCGAAGGACGCTTTGAGCCGCGTGAAGTCAAACTGGGCGGCCGCAGCGACAGCCGTGTCGAAGTGTTGGACGGCGTCAAGGCGGGCGACAGCGTCGTCAGCAGCGCCAACTTCCTGATCGACGCCGAGAGCAATCTCAAAGCGGCGCTGGGGGGCTTTGCCGATGCCGGCAAGACGGCAGCAGTCAGCGCGTCGGCCGCCAAAACCACGGGCCATCGGGCTGAGGGCACGGTGGACAGTGTCGATCCGAAGGAGGGCACCATCAGTCTTAGCCACGGTCCGGTGGCCAGCCTCAAATGGCCGGCCATGACCATGGACTTCAAGGCTGCCAACGCCTCCTTGCTAAAGGACCTGAGGCCGGGTGCCAAGGTCGCCTTCGAGTTTGTCGAGCGTCAATCAGGGGAATGGGTCATCACCAGTGTCAAATCTGTGGCGGCCACCAACGCGCCTGCAATGCCCGCGTCC
>CAYHDD010000204.1:0-5914 GCA_964355195.1 uncultured Rhodoferax sp.
TGATCGTGTACTTCTATCCGGAGCGCTGGGTCAGCGAGGGCAATACGGCGGGCGCTGCCGAAGTGAAGGCGCAGGCGCAGCGCAAAGTGGGCCAGCTGCTGGACCAACTTGACGGCGAACTGGCACGCAACGGGGGCGCCTGGTTGCTGGGTGAAAGCTACTGTGCGCTCGACGCCTACACCATGATGCTGTGCCGCTGGACGCGCGGCTTCTCGAGTGCACCGGCGCGCAGTCGACCCCATTTGGCACCCTATCTGCAAGCGGTGCTGGCGCGCCCGGCCGTGCAGCGCGTGTTTGCCACTGAGCAATTGGCGCAACCCTGGGTCTGATTCCACTTCCAAATCCGTGTCGTTGTTGTCTCGCCTTGCCGTGCTACAGCACTGCCTGCGGCTCGACGCCTAGACACGAATGATTTGGAAATGGAATGAGGCTAGCGCCACGCCAGGGCACTGGCAAGCGACGTTGCTGCGGGACATGAGTCAGCAGGGTGAGACGGACTCTAGCGGCTCGTGCGACCCAGATAGCGCTTTCTTGTAAAGACGAACACCAGGGTAGCGGCGATCAAGAGCATGGCGCCCATCGCCAGCCAAAAGCCGTTTGACCGGTGCAAGAGCGGGATGAACTCGAAATTCATGCCGAATATCCCGGCGATAAGGTTCAACGGCAGAAAGATGGCGGTCAGCGCCGTCAGCGTGCGCATGATTTCATTCGTGCGATGACTTTGAGCGCTGAAGTGCATCTGCACTGCGGTTTCGGCGCTTTGCTCCAGGCGGCGAACATGGTGTACCACACGTTCAATGTGTTCGAGTACATCACGGCTGCGTACCTGCAGCAGGTCGCTTTCGCGCTGCGCACTCGGCGTCTGTGCCTCGGGCCAGGTCTTGAGGGCTTCGATCCAGTCGAGCAGAGCCGTGCGCTGGTCTTCGCAAATTTCATCCAGGTGGTGCAGGGCCAACCGCGCTTCGAGCAGGGCAGACCAATTGTTGAAACGCGTCTTTGGGTTGATCAGTTCGGTCTGCCAATGATCGAGCTGGTGCGTCAGTTGGCGGCGCAAGCCGAGGTAGCCGTCGACCATCTGGTTGACGATGCGCAGCATCAGGTCCGCCGGGCTGCTCGGCAGGCGCACGCCGGTGGCACGCGACTCCACCGTCGCAGCCTGCAACAACTTGGCGGCGTAGCCATCCCGCACCGCGCAATCGGCCGGATGCACCGACAGCAGCACTTGGTCAAAGATGGCGAACCCCACCGGGCTGGTGTCGATGCGCCGCAATACCGGTGGCCCTCCACGCGCGGGCAGGAACTCGTTCGGGGAGCCGGGTTGGGTACGGTCAGTCTCGCCGTCGCCTGCAGCCAAGCGGCGAAAGACCATGACGTCGTACTGCGAGGTGTAGTCAAAGTGCGAGGGCAGTTGTTGGTTCAGCAGGTCTGAGATGTGCAGATCAACGAGTGGATAGCCAGACAGGGTTTGCAGCGTGGCCTGGATTCGCGGCTGCTCCTGCTCCAGTTCCTGGCGCGTGCAACTGATCCACAAGAAGCCGGACTCAGGCCCGCGTGCGCCTGTTTGCGGGGGCAGTTCGCCACTTTCGCTGACCTGGGTGGCGCTGATTGAAAAGATGCGCATCGGACTCTGTTCCGCTTCACTTCATGCGTGCACGGGGCGCTGGCGCTACCTGCCAGCCTTCACCGTTGCAGCAGGCGCGCCGCGTCCAGCGCGAAGTAGGTGAGTACACCGTCGGCGCCGGCACGTTTGAATCCGAGCAAGGCTTCCATCATGACGGCGTCGTGGTCGAGCCAGCCGTTCTGGGCGGCGGCTTTGAGCATGGCGTATTCGCCGCTGACCTGGTAGGCAAAGGTGGGAACCTTGAATTCGTCCTTCACCCGGCGCACGATGTCGAGGTAGGGCATGCCGGGCTTGACCATGACCATGTCGGCGCCCTCGGCAATATCCAGCGCCACTTCGCGCAGCGCCTCGTCAGAGTTGCCGGGGTCCATCTGGTAGACCTTCTTGTTGCTTTTGCCGAGATTGCCAGCCGACCCGACTGCATCCCGGAACGGGCCGTAAAAGGCACTGGCGTATTTGGCGCTGTAGGCCATGATGCGGGTGTGTACAAAATGGTTGGCTTCAAGCGCCTGGCGAATGGCGCCGATGCGACCGTCCATCATGTCGCTCGGAGCTACGATATCCACACCCGCGCCTGCCTGAGTGAGCGCCTGCTTCACCAGGATGGCCGTGGTTTCGTCGTTCATGATGTAACCGTTGGCGGCCGGATTCGGGTCAGGCAGGCCGTCCTGGCCGTGGCTGGTAAACGGATCGAGCGCGACATCGGTCATGACGCCGAGCTCCGGGAACTCGCGTTTGAGCGCTTGCACCACTCGCGGGACCAACCCGTGCGGGTTGAGTGCTTCGCGCCCGTCGTGCGTTTTGAGGGTTGGATCAATCACCGGGAACAAGGCCATCACCGGAATGCCCAATTTGACGCACTCCTCTGCGACTGGCAGCAACAGATCCAGACTCAGGCGTTCCACGCCTGGCATGGACCCAACGGCTTCGCGTCGCCGTTCACCATCGGTCACGAATACCGGGTAGATCAGGTCGTTCACCGTCAGGGCGTTTTCACGAACCAGGTTGCGGGTAAACGCGTCACGGCGCAAACGACGGGGTCGGCCAAGAGGAAATGGAGCGTGCAGTGTCATGGTGCAAATTGTGCCTCAATCCCGGATGCCAAGAAATAGACTCGTTTTGTTGGCCGTACAGTCAGTTTACCGCTCTGGAAATGCCGAAATTCGAGCTTTGTCAGGTGACTTCACCTTTGTTCGCATCCATTTTTGAAAAAATTTGATGATTTCTCTTGTCATGGCGCCAATAGTTTGGTAAATTTCACCTCGGGTAGCTTGCTACCTCCCGCTTTTCCTCCCTGAGCGGGGCCTTGATGTGTGACAGCAAATAGGCTTCCAACCCCAGCTTCACGCTGGGGTTTTTTTTCGCCTAAACTGGCCTCATGCGCGCACTCCTGTGGGTCCTTGTTGCTTCGCTATCAGGGCGGACCGCCAACGGCCCGGTGATTGCCCTTGCCGGCGCATTCTGCCGTGGTGAATGAGCGGCGTCGAACTCAGGGGGGCGTGACGCAAAAGACGTCAGCGTCGCCCCTCGCCTTGATCTATGCCGGACTTGTCCTCTACGCCAGTCTCTATCCGTTCTCGGAATGGCGTGATCAGGGCATCATGCCCTGGGCATTTCTGAACAGCCCACTCCCCAAATACTGGACCGCTTTTGATTTGGTAGTCAACGTGATGGGCTACCTGCCCCTTGGCTTTTTGCTGGCGCTGAGCGCGATGCGCAGCGCAAAGGCGCGCTGGGCCGTCATTGGGGCGACGCTGGCGGCGGGTGTCTTGTCGCTGGTGATGGAGTCGTTGCAGAGCTATTTGCCTGCGCGCGTCCCTTCCAATCTTGACTTGGCTCTGAATGTGCTGGGCGCATGGCTGGGTGCTTTGCTGGCTTGGGTGCTGGAGAGATGGGGCATCCTGGACCGCTGGAGTCGTTTTCGCGGGCGCTGGTTTGTTGTGGATGCGCGGGGCGGCTTGGTGTTGCTGGCACTTTGGCCCATGGCCCTGCTATTTCCAGTGGCCGTACCGTTTGGGCTCGGTCAGGTCCTGGAGCGCCTTGAGGCGGCGATCACCGCTGCGCTACAGGACACGCCGTTCCTGAACTGGATGCCGGTGCGCGAGATTGAATTGCAACCGCTGGTGCCCGGTGTCGAGTTGGTCTGTGTTGTGCTGGGTCTGCTGATTCCCTGTCTGCTGGGTTTTAGCATCATTCGCTCGATCTACCGCCGTCTGCCATTTCTAATGCTGGTATTTTGCGCTGGCGTGGTGGTGACGGCGCTCTCGGCAGCTCTGAGTTATGGGCCGGAACACGCATGGGCCTGGTTTACTCAGCCGGTCCGGGCTGGAATTGCAGCGGCGTTGGTCGCGGCAAACCTGTTGCTGTGGCTGTCGCGGCGCGGCTGCGCCATTGTCACGGTGCTGTGCCTGGGCCTCTATCTGATCTTGCTGAACCAGGCTTCTGCCAGTCCGTATTTGGCGCAGACTTTGTCCACCTGGGAACAGGGGCGCTTCATACGCTTTCATGGCCTGTCGCAATGGCTTGGTTGGTTGTGGCCCTACGCCGTTCTGGTCTACGTCCTGACGCAGACGGGTGAGAACCCGGCAAAAAACTAAAATAGCGGGTATGAATGAAAATGATCTCGACGGCAAGGTGGCACTGTCTGTTGCCGCGTCGGTGGCTGCCACCTATTACCAAAGGCACATCTTCTTCTGTCTCAATGAGCGCAAGAACGGTGAAGAATGCTGCGCGGGCCATGCCGCGCAGGAAGGCTTTGACCGCTGCAAGAGCCTCATCAAGGCCGCTGACCTGTCGGGACCGGGCATGGTTCGTGTCAACAAGGCAGGCTGTTTCGACCGCTGCGCCGCCGGCCCGGTGGCTGTTGTCTACCCGGAAGCGGTGTGGTACACCTTTGTAGACAGTTGCGACATTGACGAAATTGTCGAGTCCCACCTCAAACGAGGTCAGATCGTGCAGCGCTTGCTCCTACCCGCCGAGACGGGGCGTTAAGACTCTTTTTTGTGGCTCCGTGTACGGGCCGCTCCCTCAGCTATGAAAAAACTACTCCTGATTGTTGTTGCGGCCATCTGCTTTCCGGTTGCGGCACAAATGCCCCAAGAACCAGAAATTGCGGCCCGGTCCTACCTGCTGCTGGATGTCACGGCGGACCAGCTACTGGCCGGCAAGGACATTGATGCGCCAGTCGAGCCGGCCTCTTTGACAAAACTCATGACCGCCTACCTTGTTTTTGATGCGTTGCGCAACAAGAAGATTGAGTTGAAGCAGACTTTCCCGGTCAGCGAGCAGGCTTGGAAGATGCCGGGCTCGCGCATGTTCATCGACCCGAAGATGACCGTGCCGGTCGAAGATCTGCTGAAAGGCATGATTGTGCAAAGCGGCAACGACGCCACAATGGCCCTGGCCGAAGGGGTTGGCGGTAGCGCCGAGCGCTTTGTCCAACTGATGAATGAACAAGCCAAGGCGCTTGGGATGAAGTCCACCAGCTACAAGAACCCTGAGGGTCTGACCGCCGCCGGCCACACAACGACAGCGCGGGACCTCAGCATTTTGGCCGTCAGACTGATTCGTGACTTCCCGGATTTCGTGACCTACTACTCACTCAAGAAATACCGCTACCCGGGAACGCCAGCGGCCAATGACAGCAACCGCAATCTGCTGCTGTTTCGTGACCCTTCCGTCGATGGTCTGAAAACCGGGCATACAGACGCTGCCGGCTATTGCCTGATTGCCACCGCCAAGCGCGACTTCCCCGCTTTGGCGGCGTCAACGGCCGGTGCCACTGCGCCAGGGACTGGCGCGAGCCGAAGGCTGTTGTCCATCGTGTTGGGTGCTGCCAGCGAAAACGCGCGTGCCAATGAGTCGCAGAAACTGCTGAACTGGGGCTTCACGGCGTTCGAGGCGGTCAAACTGTTTGATGCAAATCAGGTCGTACTGGCGCCAGCAATCTGGAAGGGCAGGCAGGCGAACGTGAAACTGGGTCGGCTGCAGCCCATTGTGGTGGCGGTCCCGACCGGATTGGCGGGAAAACTCAAGACCGATGTCGTGCGTGCAGAGCCGCTGGTGGCGCCGTTCACCAAGGGCCAGCGCGTGGCCACCTTGAAAATAAGCAACGCAGACCAGTTGTTGGCAGAAATTCCCTTGGTGGCGCTGGAGACTGTCGAGGAGGCGGGTGTTCTGGGGCGAGCCTGGGATGCGCTGCGTTTGTGGATCAAATAGCCAAGAACTTCCAACATCCCGTTTCGAGTTGAGGACAGAGAGGGCTCGCTTCGCGTAGCTGCGGTCTGTCCCGCA
>CAYHDD010000205.1:0-5912 GCA_964355195.1 uncultured Rhodoferax sp.
GACAGGCAAAGCCGCCCCGGAAAGAGGGCATTTGAAGTGGGTGGGGAGCACTTTCATGGCGATGACCTGGATTTCGCCCGTGTCTGGATCTGGATCACCGCGTGGCAGGTTCAGTACCATGTGTTCGACGCACAGATAGCCAAACTTGGATCGACCGATTGACGGCAGGGCGTAGTCAGCGGCATTGCGGAAGTACTTGACGAAGCCCTGCGTTGCCAGGGCTGACAAGCGGTCGCGGATGGTGCGCTCCCCGCCCAGACCGGCCTTGCCCTCGAAGGCCTCAGCGAACTGATTTGCGGTGTAGCAATTGCCATTGAGCGCTTCGTCGAGCACGATTTGCACGATCACATCGAGCTTGCGCAGACGCTCAGCATCCAGTCGTTCCCCGTACTCCTTCATCACCAAGCGATCGTTGGCATCGACTTCTCGCCAGACGCCATCGACTTTGTCGACGTACTTGTTCGGGATGGCCGCGCCGTTGCGCAGTTCGTGAATCAGCAGCCGGGTGGTGAGCGCCTCATCGGGTCGCTGCAGCAACATGCCTGAGGAGTAATAGCCACGCAAACTGCTGGCCCCGGCAAAGGCTTGAAAAGGGTCTTCCTCAAATTGCTTCTTCGAGAGCTTCTTGGTGTGGTGCACCAGGATCATGCCGGCATCAGGGTTGACTGCCAGACGTAGTCGGTCCACGCGCTGCGACAGAAAGAACAGCATGGCGCCGTTGTCGTTTTCGCCTCCTGCGTCACCCCCGTCAAACACGTTTCGGATCGGGTCAATGGCGATGATGTCGGGCAATAGACCGCCGAACGCGTTCTGAATCGCTGGGATGATCTTGGCCAGTCCATCATCATCGAGCAGCAATTGAAGCTGTGGTGTGGCGACGAAGTTCACCCGGGCTAGTGGCAGTGCGCTCGCGGGCAGCCGGATTTTCTTGGCGCGCTCACGCAGGTAGTGGTACTGGACCTCGGCCTGCAGATAGAACACGCGCAGCGGCCGTGGTGGCTTCATGTACAGAAACGGCAGGCCTGCTGCCATGCGCGTGAGCCAGGCCAGCAGAAAGTCGCTCTTGCCGACCTTGGGTGCGCCACCGAAGACCAGCAGACTGCCCGGCGTCAGAACCCGAGGCGAAATCAGATCTTCCGGAAGCGGTGAGTCGTCATCGAGCAGTTGGCCCAGCGTGAAACTCGCAAGCATCGGTACCGGCGCCTTCACGACCGATCGCTCGCCATGCGCAATGAACGAAGCGCAATCAAAGCCGTCGGCGACAGCATCCGCAGCGTCCCACTTGTCTGGCTTGTCAGTCGACGGCACCAGAATCACGACCGACAGGCAGCCGGCCTGCGCACAGGCGCGTGCAGCGTTTTCTGCATAGTCCCAGCCCGGGGCATCGCGATCGGGCCAGATCACCACGTTCTTGCCCTTGAGCGGGGCCCAGTCCGTTTTGTTGATCGGAGCCTTGGCGCCGTTCATCGCGGTCGTGGCGGTGGTACCAATTCCGATCAGTGCATCGGCACATTTCTCACCCTCAACCAGAACGACAGAACGGGCTGCTGCGACCGCTGGCAAGTTGTAGAGCGGCCTGGGATCGGGTGCACGCCACATTCGGGCTCGAGCGTCCCAAGGGCGGTATTCCTTGCCCGATGGCGGGTCGTAGCGGTAAACGCAGGCGATCAATTCACCCTGGGCGGTGAGGTAGTCCCATTTGGCGGTGTACGCACCCAACTCATCGAGGGGAACGCTGCGCACATCGCGATGAGCCGCTCGGTTGGCACTTGGTGCAAAGCCAAGCCATTGCCGGATCTCGTCCACCGCGCGCGGGAAGTCATGCTGCGTAGACATGCCACGCGACATGGCCCAGATCTCAATGAGATCGCCACCATCGTCGTTGGAGAAGTCCTTCCACAGGCCGCGGCGCGCACCCTCAAGTTCAACGACCAGACTCTTGCCCGGCGAGCCATCAACATCGCCGACGTAGAACTTGCCGCTTCGGATCCGACCCTGGGGAAACAGGTAATGCAGCAAGGCTTCAAGTCGATCAAGAAGTGCGGTGCGCAGCGCATCAAATTCAATAGAGAGATCGGCACGTTGCTCAAATGCATCGTTGAAATCGAGCCAGTCATTGGCATTTGCCGTCATGAAGCCCCCCAACACTGGTCCTGCCATCCGCAGAACTTGCATTCCTGATGTGTTGGCGTGGTGGTGTGGCGCGGCAGAATTTCCGCCGCTTGGGTGGCCGTGATCACCCGCACCGCGCGATCAGACATACGCTGCGCTAGGCCACCATCGAATGGCAGGAGTTCAAACCAGATCTCCTGCGTATCCTTGTTGATGGCCGTGAACAGCGCCGGATTGGCTGAGACGCCCGGAATGCTCGCCTCCATATAGGCCTGGTAGATCGCCACCTGCGCCGCGTACACTGGCTTGGACTTGGACACACCATGCTTGACCGTTTCGCGCCAGGCTTTGTCGTTCATGGTCTTGAACTCCCAGATCGCCGGGTATCTCAAGCCCAGAACTGCAGGACCCGCGTTCAGGATGCCGTCGACATGGCCGCGGACCCGGCCGCCTGCGACCGAGAAGCCAAACTGGCCGCCCTGTGCCCTGCGCGTGTACAAGTCAAACCCCGCCAGCCGAAGCCAGCGCACGGCCAGATCTTCCAAGGTGTGCCCGACCTCAAAGATGCGCAGCAAGCGTCCCGAGAAATCACGCCCTGTGTCTACCGATGTGTGCGTGTACTCATATTGCAAAGCGCGCTCACAGCTAACGCCCAGACGCGACGCACCAAGATAGTCGCGCTCAGTCTGACCCGCACGCTCCTTGGTCAGAGCGCCATCAATCAGGCTGCAGATCTGCTCGTCAAGCTTTGGTCGATGGTTGAAGTCCAGCATCACCGGGCATTCCCCATCGCAGCAAGGCGTTCCTGTTCTTGCGTGGCAAACAGCGCATCAAAATAGGCCCGGTCCTTGGCAGCCTCGCGTTCGTGCTCGACCAGCATGTGATCCTGATAAGCCGTGACGACGACTTCAATCAGGCTCAGAATTTCCTCGCGGCTGTACTCAGCCAGCGGGCGCTGCATACCGATCGCGCCAACGTACCTGCCAAGCGGCTCCAGACAGGAGCGCATCGCCGCAACTTCCATCTCACTCGGATCAGTCATCCGTCCCTCCGTCTTGTTCATGATTTGAGAAAACGCGTTCTGGCATCGCATGGAACAGAACACCCAGCGGTCCGAGTAACGGTTTGGATCGCTGCGCTTGAGCCACGGGTTGAACCAGCCCAGATGTTTGGCCTCTCGCGAGCAGACCGCGCATTTCAAGCAGCCTCCCGGTGAGCGTCATTGGCCGCCACCACCAGTCGCTGAATCTGCGACTTGTTGAACTGGAAGGACAGCAGTGCGGAAGCCTGGTAGCGGGTCATGCCGAAATCGGCGCGCATCGGTGGCGGCAAGTAGCGCAGCTGCTTCTCGGTCGGGGGCTCGTTGAGCCAGCGACGCGTCTTGTGGGCGGAGTCTGCCGATTCGCGCTCATTGAGCCAGTCGTCGGCTTGGGCCATGCACACCATCCGATCACCGACAGCCAGCAGCCGGATGGGAATGTCTTTGCCGCCGCCCACTGCATGCCAGCGCCCATTGAGGAAGAACACGCCGCCCCATGCGCTAAAGCCTGTGGCCATCAAGGCATCGTCGCAGCCAAAGAGATCACACCAGCGGAAATTCGAGCGTTTGAGGAGATCAATCTCGCTCATGACGAAGTCGCTGAGCACGCCACTCTCGTCGCCCTGGCGCTCCCAGGTGTGATCGCAAAACGGGCACTCCATGACCGCCAGCGGAACGATCGCTCCGCATTGCGGACAGTCTTTGGTGGGCGCCTCACCGTCATGCAGATGCCCATCAAGATTGACGTCCTCCTCCAGCGCACCATGCATCAGGCTGGCCGTGCCGAAATCCAGCACGATGCAGTCGGTCTTGATCACACCGGGGAATTCCTGCGAATCCACGATGCGCAAGCCGCGCCCCACCATCTGGATGAAGGTCGATTTGTAGGAACTGGGGCGTAGCAGCACCACACAGGCGGTTGGCGTGTAGTCGTAGCCCTCCGTCAGGACCGCCACGTTCACAACAACCTGCGCATCACCAGACTCGTAGCTGGCCAGCCGCGCCTTGCGCTCGTTGTCGGACAACTCGCCGTGAATCAGAACTGCGTGGACGCCGGCAGCATTGAACGCATCACACACACTTTGGGCATGGGCCACGGTCGAGCAGAAGACGATTGTCTTGCGATCAGATGCCTTGTCCTTCCAATTCTTGATGACGGCGTCAGTCACCAGCGTCTTGTTCAGGATGGAGGCGACTTCATCCATGTCGAAGTCCACCGCCGTGCGCCTGACCTGTTGCAGTGCTTCCCGAGCGCCGACATCAATGACAAACGTTCTGGGTGGGACCAGATGGCCACTGGCGATCATCTCGCCCAAGGTGATCTGGTCCGACAGGTTGGAGAAGATGTCGCGCAGGGCCTGGCCGTCGCCGCGGTTGGGAGTCGCGGTCAAACCGCAGATGGCCGCCTTGGGATTGCGGCTTTGCACCGCCTCGATGACGGCACGGTAGCTGGGTGAGGACGCATGGTGCGCCTCATCGATGACCAGCAGGTCGAGCGTGGGGATTTGATCAAGGTGGGATTGGCGCGATAGCGTCTGCACCATGGCAAAGGTGGCATTGCCTTGCCAGGATTTCTCCTGCGCATCAAATACCGAAGTATTCAGTCCTGGGTTGACCCGTGCGAACTTGGCACGGTTCTGACCCGTCAGTTCGGTGCGGTGCGCAAGAATGCAGGCCTTGGCATCAGGCTCGGCCAGCAGGCTACCGGCCACGGCCGAGAGCATGATGGTCTTGCCGGAACCGGTTGGCGCAACAGCCAGCGTGTTGCCATGCTGGCGCAGCGCCGCTAATGTGCGCTCGACCAGCAGGGTTTGGCGGGGACGAAGCATCATGGTGGCAGCCCCTTAGTTCGCCCAGCTGGGAAGGCCGGGTACTGGCGCGCGACCGGGGGCCTGCGCATAAACGTTGGGCGTGCTGGCCGCAGGTATCGACGCCGGGCGTGTGACACCCATCAGAGCGGCGTAGTCCTTGTGGTCCGGCGTGACAGCCGACTTGATGACGCTCTTGTCCTGCCCGTTCTGGTCTTTCTCCCAGTCAACTTTGCCAAGGAATTCGATGCCATCAAGATCCTTGAAGCCGTTGATGCGGCGGGCGTTTTGCGCGGCCGGACTGCTGTCGCCCGGGTGAACGGCACGCGCCGAGTTGAGGATCGCTTTGACGAAGGTGCGACCCATGTTCGACCAGTCCGGTCCCTTGGGGCTGCTCAGGCCGATCAGCGACCACATCTTGCGTCGGGCAAACTCACCCTCGGTCACCACGAACTCGCAGTTCAGGTAGACCGATCCGGTGTTGACATTGCGGGTGGCGTAGCCGCCGGTCCAGCCTTGACTGGCATCGTCGAATCCACCGGGCCGGATGGTCATGCGCACACGCACAACGGTGCCTTTGGGAATCAGGTCGAAAGAAGATTGCTCGGAAGCGGAATTGAAATCGAAGTAGCTCATGATCAGGACTCCTGAGAGGGGATGGATTCAGTTGTTGGAACGGGGTTGGGGCGAACGAAGGCAAGTCGCTCGCTGGCAGGCTTGGCAGGGCCGGCGATCTTCTGCATGAGGCGGCCCAGGTGCGGCTCCTCGATGGCGTCGAGCCGACCGGAACGGTCCTTGGCCGGATAGCCCCACTCGTTGAGCGTGTGGCAGACAAAGGCGCGGTGGCTTGCGCCGTCATCGCCCTTGATCTCTGCGAGAGTCACAACTTCATCGACGATGCCGGGCAACTCCAGACCCGTCTTGGAGCCATCGATCTGCAGCGAGAACACGCG
>CAYHDD010000206.1:0-5899 GCA_964355195.1 uncultured Rhodoferax sp.
GTCATCACGCGCCAGCATGTCCTGACCGGCGACTGGCAAGCCTTGTTCGACGAGATGCGCGCCTACCGGCAAGCCTGCGGCGCTGCCCATGTCAAGGCGATTCTGGCCACCGGCGATCTGGCGACGCTGGAGAATGTTGCCAGGGCATCCTGGGTCTGCATGCTGGCGGGCGCCGACTTCATCAAGACCTCGACCGGCAAGGAAGGCGTCAACGCCACCATTCCGGTAGCCCTGACCATGACGCGCGCAATCCGCGATTACCATGAGCGCACCGGCTTTCAGGTCGGTTTCAAGCCAGCCGGCGGCGTATCTTCCGCCAAGGCTGCCCTGAGCTATCTGACGCTGATGAAGGAAGAGCTGGGTAACGCCTGGCTCGAACCGCACTTGTTTCGCATCGGTGCCTCCAGCCTGTTGACCGACATTGAGCGCCAGCTGGAACACCACGTGAGTGGTGCCTATTCGGCCAACCACCGCCACGCCATGCCTTGACCGACGCCGCCGCACGCGAGCGTTCAACACCAGGATCTAGCACACGGATTTGTTATGCCAACACCCCAAGAAGTTCTCAAAACCATGGATTACGGCCCAGCCCCTGAAAGCGCGGCACCGGCGCAGGCCTGGCTCGATCAGCACGGCCGGCGTTTCGGGCTCTTCATAGACAACCAGTGGAGCGCGCCGGGCGACACCTTTGCCAGCATCAACCCGGCCGACGGCCAGGAGCTGGCGCAGTTGACGCAGGCCACGGCGGCTGACCTGGAGCGTGCCGTCAGCGCTGCACGCAGCGCGCAACCAGCCTGGGTCGCCCTGGGCGGCCACGGCAGAGCTCGGCTGCTGTACGCGCTGGCGCGCCAGCTGCAAAAGCACGCGCGTCTTTTTGCGGTACTGGAGACGCTGGACAACGGCAAGACCCTGCGCGAGACGCGCGACGTCGATTTGCCACTGGTGGCGCGCCATTTTTATCACCACGCGGGCTGGGCACAACTGCAAAGCGAAGAGTTCGCCGACTACCGGGCAGTCGGTGTGGTCGGGCAGATCGTGCCCTGGAACTTTCCGCTCTTGATGCTGGCATGGAAGATCGCACCGGCACTGGCTGCGGGCAACACGGTGGTCTTCAAGCCGGCTGAGTTCACTTCACTGAGCGCCCTGTTGTTTGCTGAAATCTGCCAGCGTGTCGGCCTGCCCGCCGGCGTCGTGAATATCCTGACCGGCGACGGCGAGTTGGGCGAGCAAATGGTCAAGCACCCCGGGTTCGACAAGATCGCCTTCACCGGCTCCACCGAAGTTGGTCGCCGGATCCGCGAAGCCACCGCCGGCAGCGGCAAGAAGCTGTCGCTGGAGCTGGGTGGCAAGTCGCCCTTCATCGTCTTCGATGACGCCGATCTGGACGCCGCGGTGGAAGGCCTGGTCGACTCGATCTGGTTCAACCAGGGCCAGGTCTGTTGTGCCGGTTCGCGCTTGCTGGTGCAGGAGTCGGTGCAAGAACGCTTCCTGCCCAAAGTGAAGGCGCGCATGGAAAAGTTGCGCCTGGGTTCCCCGCTGGACAAGTCGATGGACATCGGCGCACTGGTTGATCCGGTGCAGTTGCAGCGCGTCACTGCGCTGGTGGAATCAGCGCGCGCCGAAGGTTGCGAGGTCTGGCAGCCCGAGTGCGCGTTACCGCGGAGCGGCAGTTGGTATCCGCCAACGCTGATCACCGGTGCATCGACCTCGGCGACGGTGGCGCAGACCGAAATCTTCGGTCCGGTTCTGGTGGCGATGAGCTTTCGCACGCCGGGCGAAGCGGTCCAATTGGCCAACAACACGGTCTACGGTCTGGCCGCCTGCATCTGGTCGGAGTCGATCAGCGTGGCCCTCGACGTGGCGCCACAGCTCAAGGCTGGTGTAGTGTGGATCAACACCGCCAACCAGTTCGACGCCGCTTGCGGCTTTGGTGGCTACCGCGAGTCGGGCTTTGGCCGCGAAGGCGGGCGCGAAGGCATGTTCGAGTACCTGGTGCACCGTGGCGAAGACGCGCGCCCGCCAGCACCGCTGACGCTACAAGCGGCGCCGCACCCACGCAGCGCCTCGGCGCCGACCACGCCAGAGATTGACCGCACCGCCAAGATGTACATCGGCGGCAAGCAGCAGCGCCCCGACAGCGCCTACAGCCGGGCTATTTACGCTGCCGATGGCCGCTTGCTGACGGAGGTTGGCGAAGGCAGCCGCAAGGACATTCGAAACGCCGTCGAGGCAGCGCAAAAGGCGAGCGCCTGGAGCGGCGCCAGCGCCCACAACCGGGCCCAGGTGCTCTACTACCTGGCCGAAAACCTGGCGGTACGCGCGACGGAATTTGCGCAGCGCCTGCGCACGATGACAGGCAACGAGCAGGCCGAGCTGGAGGTGCAGGCGTCGATCGAGCGCCTGTTCTACTACGCCGCCTGGGCCGACAAGTACGACGGCATGGCACACCAGCCGCCGATGCACGGTATCACGCTGGCACTTAACGAGCCGGTCGGTGTGATCGGCATCATCTGCCCCACCGAGGCACCCTTGCTGGGCTTCATTTCGCTCGTCACCCCGGCCTTGGCGCTGGGCAACAGCGTGGTGGTCGTGCCCTCCGAACTTCATCCGCTGGCAGCCACCGACTTGGTCCAGGTGCTCGACACTTCCGATCTGCCCGCCGGTGCGCTCAACATCATCACCGGCAGCGCGTCTGAACTGGCGCGCACGCTGGCCACGCACAGCGATGTCGACGCCATCTGGCGTCACGACGGCTCGGCACAGGGCTGCGCCGAGGTCGAACGTCTGTCGGCGGCATCTCTCAAGCGCACCTGGGTGAGTGGCGAGCGTGGCCGTGACTGGTACTGCCCGCACCAATCCGCCGGGCGCACCGTCCTGGCGCACGCCAGCCAAGTCAAAAACATCTGGATTCCCTATGGCGCGTGACACGACCCTTTTCCTGCCGCAGGAAATCATTCGCAAGAAGCGCGACAAGCAGGCCTTAAGCGCGGCTGAAATCGAGTTCTTCGTGCGCGGCATCACCGACGGCAGCGTCAGCGAAGGCCAGATCGCCGCCTTTGCCATGGCGGTTTACTTCAATGACATGCCAATGGACGAACGGGTCGCCTTCACGCTGGCGATGCGCGATTCCGGCCAGGTGCTGGAGTGGCGCAGCCTGAATCTGCCGGGCCCGGTTCTGGACAAGCACTCCACCGGCGGCGTTGGCGATGTGGTGTCGCTGGCGCTGGGGCCGATGATCGCTGCCTGCGGCGGCTTTGTTCCGATGATCTCGGGACGCGGCCTGGGTCACACCGGCGGCACCATGGACAAGTTGGATTCGATTCCGGGCTACTGCACCAAACCCGACAGCGCTCGCTTTCGCCAGGTGGTGAAAGACGTCGGCGTGGCCATCATCGGGCAAACCGACGCGCTGGCGCCGTCTGACAAGCGCGTCTACAGCATCCGCGACGTGACGGCCACGGTCGAGTCGGTGGCCATGATCACGGGTTCGATCCTGTCGAAGAAACTCGCGGCCGGCCTGGACGCGCTGGTGATGGACGTCAAGGTCGGCTCAGGCGCCTTCATGCCCGATTTTGATAAGTCGAGGGAGCTGGCGAGCAGCATTGTCAGTGTCGGCAACGGCGCCGGCGTGCGCACCTCGGCGGTGTTGACCGACATGAACGAATCGCTCGGTCCCAGCGCCGGCAACGTGCTGGAAGTGCGATTGGCGCTCGACTACCTCAGCGGCAAATGTCGACCGGCGCGGCTGCACGAGGTCACCCTGGCTTTGTGCGCCGAAATGCTGGTGCTGGCCGGCCTCGCCGCCGACCACGCCAGCGCGCGAGCGCGCCTGCAACAGGCGCTCGACAGCGGCGCTGCGGCCGAGCACTTTGCGCGCATGGTGAGCGCTCTGGGTGGCCCGAGCGACCTGTTCGAGCGTCCCGACGCCCACCTTGAAACTGCGCCGGTGGTACTGGCCGTCGCCGCGCCTCACGCCGGCTACGCGACGCGCTGCGACTGCCGCGCGTTGGGCATGGCGGTGGTCACCCTGGGTGGCGGACGCAGGCGCCCCAGCGATGGCATCGACTACGCCGTTGGGCTGAGCGAGTTGCTGACACTCGGCGAAGCAGTGCGGGCCGGTCAACCGCTCGCGCTGGTGCACGCGCGCAGCGCGTCAGCGGCGCACGAGGCCATGCTCCAGGTGCTGGCGGCCTACACCTTGTTGGAAGAAGCCTGCCCTGAGCGACCGTTGATCTACGAAACATTGCGGGACTGATATGTTGAGACAGTCCTTGCGCGGTGTCGGAAGTTCGCCTTACGCCGCAACCTGAATTCGACCGATGATGCCGGCCAACAGTTCACTGGCCACGCTGCCGATGGACTGCGCCTGCGCCAGCGTATGGGCGTGGCTAAGCTGCTCGCCGGAGAGGCCTGCCCCCATGTTGGTCATCAGGGACAGCGCCAGCACGCGCAGGCCGGCGCGGCGCGCCAGAATGGTCTCGGGCACGGTGCTCATACCCACAGCGTCGGCGCCCAACTGGCGCATCATGCGGATCTCGGCCGGAGTCTCGAACTGCGGTCCAAAAGCCCAGGCATAGACGCCCTCGTGCAGAGCCAAGCCGCGCTCCTGCGCGCACTCGTGCGCCAGCGCACGCAGGCCGGGGTCATACGCGTCAACCATGCTGACGAAGCGTTCCGAACCCGGCTCACCGACCAGCGGCGAGCGTTGCGGCAGATTGATGTGGTCACTCAGCAGCATGAAGCTGTGCGCCGGCATGTCGGTGCGCAAACTGCCGGCGGCATTGGTTTGCACCAGCACCGTGCAGCCCACGGCATGCAGCACACGCAGCGGTACTTTCATGCCATCCACCGCCCCGCTCTCGTAGCTGTGCTTGCGCCCGCTCATCACGGCCACCGGCGTGGCATCAATATGCCCCAGCCAAAGCATGCCGCTGTGGCCAGCCACGCTGGCCTGCGGAAAGCCGTCAAGCTCGCTGTAGGGGATGCAGACCGGCTCGCGTACGTGTTCGGTCAGGGCGCCCCAACCGGAACCCAGCACAACCATCACGCGCGGCCGGATATGGGGGGCCCGGCGACGCAGGGTGGCAACGGCATTGAGTTCACTCATGCTGACTCCAGATGGTTCGGTCCAAAACTCTCGGGTAATAGCTGCTCCAGCGTGTGGCTCGGCCCAACTTGCTCGGCACTCGCGCTCAGAATGGGGACATCGGGTCCACAGAACTCGCGCAGTTTCTGACGGCAACCGCCGCAGGGTGTGACCCAGGTGTCGGAGGCTCCCACAACCGCCACGGCCTGCACCCGTTGCCCCCCAGCCAGCACCATCGCGCTGATAGCACCGGCTTCGGCACACACCCCTTGCGGATAGGCAGCATTTTCTACGTTGCAGCCGGCATGGATGTGCCCCAACTCGTCCAGCAACGCAGCGCCCACGCGGTATTTGGAGTACGGCGCATAGGCACGCAAGCGGGCTGTGCGCGCAGCCGCCAGCAGGGCTTCTTGCTGTTGCCGGGTGATCCCAGGTTGATTCATGGCCCGCACCATACCACGATCCGCGAGTCCCACGGGAGACCTTCAATGAGCCGGTTTACACTCGGTCCGGATCACCGTCTGAGTCCTTTTTTTTGCGGGTAGCGGGCGGACCCATCATGCCACTCTCCAATGGTTTTAGCTGCAGCTGGGATGCCAGCATGCCTGGGCGGTAACCAGCCGGGTTTCGGGTCAAAGTCGGCTGCGCGCTCGATTTCCAGTGGCGTGCGGGCGACCGCGTTGGCGTTACTCGATACAGGTCGTCACATTTTTACAACAAACCCAATAATTGGGCCACGAGGGTCATCCCATTTAAATAAACTCTGATCACGATAGGATGCCAGCTGACAGCTTCTTGAAGGGCTAGTAGCTG
>CAYHDD010000207.1:0-5896 GCA_964355195.1 uncultured Rhodoferax sp.
CTGACCCCGGTGCAAGACGCGCAAACTCTGTTGCCGGACCTGACTCAAGATGTGGAGGCTGCCTGGCAAGAGCTGGCCAGGCTCTGGAAGTTACCGGCGACGACCGATGCCACTTGTCAGGCAGCGGCAACGCAAAAATTGCAGTGTTACCGCAGCAGCAACCTGAGCTTGCCGCATTTACGCCATCTGGGCCTGCCTGGCGTGCTAACGCTACAGGCGCCCGGTACCGCTCCGGTGTACGCCCTGCTGGTGGGCTTGAGCGAGCAAACCGCCACGCTGCAAACGGCGAAGGGTTTGCAACGCATCCGGTTGGTCTCGTTGGGGCGGATTTGGCATGGAGAGTTCGCCACATTCTGGCGCACACCTATCGGCTACAAACCCGAGATGCGCGATGGCGCCAGCGGTCCGGCCATGGAGCTCCTGACGCAGCAGCTTGACTTGCTGGACGGCGTACCGGCGCGCGCGCCGAAAGCGCCACCGGCCGTCCTCAACGCGGGGTTGCGAGCGCGGGTTCGCGCCTTCCAGGTCACGCTGGGCATGCGTCCCGACGGTCAACCGGGCCCGATGACCTTCATGCAACTCGACAGCGCCGCTCGCAAGGCAGCCGGACCGCCTGCCCTGGGCAGCGGGACGCCACCCGACCCGCAGTTGTTTTTGGATCGGACTAGCAGCCTGTCGGACTTTGCACGCGGGATGCGTTGGAGCCAAACGGGGATGGATGCAAGGCGTAGCGCGCAGGCAATGGCGAGCCCATTGCCAAGCGCTGCAACGCGGCAGACGCCCCGTTTGACTCCAACCCTTCGGGCCGGGGGTGAATTCGGCGCATCGCGGCGTTGCGCCTCCTTGCTTGGGGCTCGCCCAAGCTTCGTCGGCGCGCCTAGCGCTGCATCCGAATTGACCCCCGGCGCACCCACGTGCAAAGTCCAGCAGGCTGCTAGCCATGTCCTACATTCTTGACGCCCTCAAACGCGCCGATACGGAGCGCGAGCGCGGTGCGGTCCCCGGTCTGTATGCACGCCAGGTTATCAACCCAACACGCACAGCCGGTGGCGAGCGCAGCGTGCGGCTCTGGGCCAGCTTCGGCGTCACCCTGCTGGTGCTCGGCCTGGTTGCGGCTGGGCTGTATTTCTTGCGCCCCGCGGCAGAAGCGGTTCGTCCCAGCTCAGCGCCTCTGGCAACAAGCCAGGCAGCACCAAGCCTGATTCTGGCGCCGCCGCCGCAGCCT
Organism: uncultured Rhodoferax sp.; assembly: GCA_964355195.1. GTDB lineage: Bacteria > Pseudomonadota > Gammaproteobacteria > Burkholderiales > Burkholderiaceae_C > Rhodoferax. The sequence goes on from CAYHDD010000207.1 coordinate 1,226, forward strand.
GCACCCAAAGTGGCAGTGGCGGCGACACCGTTGGCACCTCCAGCAGTTTCCACATCAAGGCCAACCGTAGCTGCGGCAGCGTCAAACCAGGCGCCTGCGGCTTCAGCGCAGCCAATACCGACAATACCGCTGCTGTCCGAATTGCCGGAAGAAGTGCGGCGCCAAATTCCGGCCTTGGCGATCACGGGGGTTGTCTTCTCCGATGCCCCTGGACAAAGGCTGCTGTTGGTAAACAACCAGGTGATGACCCAGGGCAGCCCGGTCACCCCTGAGTTGACGCTGACCGAAGTCGGCCCCAAGAGCTCCGTCTTCAGCTTCAGAGGCACCCGTTTCAGGTTGCAGCACTAAGCCCGGTTCCCGCGGCAAATACCGCAAGAGCGCACGCCTGTGCGGCTCATGAAACCAGTTGACGCAGCCAGTCCGGCAACTGCCCAGCCTTCTGTTTCGGAAAATCAACCCAGATCATGGTCGCCCCACCCGCTGCGTCAATGACGCCGGCTTGGTCGGCGCGCTCGATCGTGCACCAGCTCTCGAAGGTAGTACGGCCCGGATCACTGACATACATCTTCAGCAACAAGTCGCCCGGGTATTCGAGCTGCTTGTAGAAATTGCAAAAGGCGTTCGCGATGACACAGCCCTCGCCGCTCCGATCGGGTTGACAGCCTATGCTCCGAAGCCAGTCGATACGGCAAATCTCCAGGTAACGGAAATAGGTCGTGTTGTTGACATGTCCCATGGCGTCCATGTCACCCCAACGAATCGGAATGCGCATTTCATAAAGAAGCTTCTTCTGCCCCGGAATTTCAAATCTCATCGCCACACCTTGCTAAACAATTGAACACGCCAAGCCCAGGCGACTATAGCAAGAGGGCAGTTGGCGGGCCGCTTCCAGGCGTGCTCAATCGGCACCCTGGCCAAGCATGTCAGAATCGACCGGGGCGCGATCCTCGCGCGATCCTTCACGACACGACTGCCCATGAACTACTTGACACCCCTGCTCGGACGCCACCTGTTGGCGCTGATCCTGAGCTTGCCTTTGATCGCGCAGGCTGCATCGGGTGACCCGATCGATTCCAACGCTGCGGCAGCACCGAGCGCAGTGGCCAACGCCGTGGTCAAGGTATTTGCCACGGCACGTGCGCCGGACCCCTTCAAACCCTGGACCAAGCAGGCACCCAGTGAGTCGACCGGCTCGGGCGTCGTCGTCGAAGGGGGGCGGATTCTGACCAACGCCCATGTCGTCAGGTACGCCAGCCAGATCCAGATTCAACTCAACCAGGCCGGCGAAAAGCTGACGGCGACGGTGATCGCCACCGCCCCCGGCATTGACCTGGCCCTGCTCCAGCTCGATGATGCGTCGGCCCTCAAGGCCTACACGCCTCTGCCGCGAGCCGCCACGCTGCCGGCGATCAAGGACGCGGTTCTGGCCTATGGCTACCCGACCGGAGGCGCCTCGTTGTCGATCACCAAAGGCATCGTCTCGCGCATCGAGTATGTGTCGTACAGCGGTCAGGTGCGCGGCCTGCGCATTCAGGTCGATGCCGCCATCAATCCGGGCAACAGCGGTGGCCCGGTGGTGGTCGGCGAGATGATGATCGGCCTGGCCTTCAGCGTGCTCAACGGCACGCAGAACATCAGCTACATCATTCCGAACGAAGAGATCGAGATGTTCCTGAGTGACATCGCCGATGGACGTTACGATGGTAAGCCGCACATGCATGAGGAGTTGCAGACGCTGGAGAACACCGGCCTGCGTGCCTTCCTGAAACTTGACAAGGGGGTCAAGGGAATCGTCGTGAATCGCCCCTATGGCACGGACCCTGGCTATCCACTGAAGCAGTGGGACGTCATCACCCATGTCGGCGACACCGCCGTCGATGAACAGGGCATGGTCAAGGCCGGCTCCGACCTGCGCTTGAGTCTGGACTACCTGGTGCCCAAGCTTGCCAGGAACGGTGTACTCCCCATGACCGTGTTCCGTGGCGGGAAATCGGTTGCCATCCAACTGCCGGTGCGCACACAACGACCCATGTTGATTCCCAGCCTCAACGGCGACTACCCCCCCTATTTCGTCTACGGCCCGGTCGTTTTCAGCAAGGCGACGATGGAGTTTTCGGCCTTCCTGCAACGCGATGTCAACGTCATGGCGGCCTTCAGTTTCATGCGCAGCCCACTGCTGACGCAACGCATCGACGCACCCGACGCTGCGCGTGATGAGTTGGTGGTCATCTCGTCGCCGCTGTTCCCGCACAAACTCGCCACCGGCTACTCCAACCCGACCGCCAACGTGGTGCGGGCCGTGAACGGCACGCCCGTGCGCAGCCTCAAACATATGGTCGCCCTGCTGCGCGATATGAAAGAAGAATTCATCACGCTGGAGACCGACCGGCGCGGCGGTGAAACCATGGTCTTCGCGCACAAGGAGATGCTGGCCAGCGTGGAGGGCATTCTGAACGACAACGGCGTGCGCTCGCAGGGCTCGCCCGACATGCTGGAAGTGTGGAGGGGCAAGCCCTGAGGATCAAACGCCAAAACCGTCATCGACGGCAATCACCGCGCCGTTGATGAAGTGGCTCTCGCTGGAGCACAGCATCACCAGCACCGCATCCAGATCCTTGGCCTGGCCGACACGCTTGCGCGGCAACATCTGCACGAGCTTCTTGCCCTGTTCGGTCTGCCAGTGATGGTGATTGATCTCGGTGTCGATGTAGCCCGGACAAATGGCGTTTACATTGATGCCGAACTTGCCCCACTCAAGCGCCATAGCCTTGGTCATGTGCACCAAGGCCGCCTTGCTCATGCAGTAGACGCCGATTTGCGGCAGAACTCTTAAGCCCGCCATCGACGCAATGTTGACAATTCGACCGCCCAGGTAGGTACCCGGCGCCGACCCCTTTGCGCGCGCCAGCATGCGCTTGCCGACCTCCTGCGCGACAAAGAAGGCACCCTTGACATTGGTGTCAAACAGAAAGTCAAAATCCTCTTCAGCGACATCGGAAATGCGCTGAGTCCTCCCGACACCGGCGTTGTTGATCAGAATGTCAATCGAACCGACTTCGGTCTCGGCATGCGCCACCGCCGACTTGATGGAGTGAAGATCGGTCACGTCGATCTCGATCGCGTGCGCGTCACCACCTTCGCTTTCGATCTGCGCGCGCAATTCCTTGAGCCGCTCCAGGCGACGACCGGTCAACACCACTGCCGCGCCGGCACGCGCCAGCGTTTTGGCAAATTGCGCACCGAGTCCGCTGGAAGCGCCGGTGACCAGGGCGACACGCCCTGAGAGATCCATGCTGTAGGCCATTGTTTGTTCCTCGACGTATGAAAAAGCTGTGCCTTCGGTCACTCCGATTCGCGGCATAAAATGGTTCGCGTAACAGATCAACCACGGCCGCAATCAGGTGCTCGACCATGCAGCCATTATCGGACGAGTTAAGCCATGACAAAGCAGGAAATACTGAATCAGTTCGGCCCGCGCGAAGCAATGGAGTACGACGTTGTTGTCGTCGGTGGTGGGCCAGCCGGTCTGTCGAGTGCCATCCGATTGAAGCAACTGGCAGCGCAGCAGAACAAAGAGCTCTCGGTGGTGGTGCTGGAAAAGGGAGCGGAACCAGGCGCCCACATCCTGTCCGGGGCGGTGCTCGACCCGATTTCGCTGACCGAACTGTTCCCAGACTGGAAAGAGCGCGGCGCTCCGCTCAACCAACCTGTAACCGACGAGGCGATGCTGTTTCTGAGTGAGAACGGTGCCTACCGGACACCCAATTTCATGCTGCCGCCATGCAGCCAGAACCACGGCAATTACATCATCAGCCTGGGGGCCCTGACGCGCTGGTTGGCAACCCAAGCCGAAAACCTGGGCGTCGAAATCTTCCCCGGCTTTGCCGCCGCCGAAGTGCTCTACACCGAGGCCGGCGCCGTCAAGGGTGTCGCCACCGGTGACATGGGCATCAACAAGGAGGGCGAGCCGGGTGAGAACTTTCAGATCGGCATGGAACTGCTCGGCAAATACACGGTGTTTGCCGAAGGCTCGCGCGGACATCTGGGGCGCCAGGTGATCGCCAGGTACAAGCTCGACGAAGGTTGCGACCCTCAGTCCTATGGCATTGGGATCAAGGAGTTGTGGGAGGTCGATCCGGCGCGCCACGAGCCGGGCTTGGTGGTGCATACCGCCGGTTGGCCAATGGACGACAGCACTTACGGCGGCTCTTTTCTGTACCACATGGAGGACAACAAGATTGCCCTGGGTTTCATCACCGGACTCAACTACGCCAACCCGTATTTGAGTCCGTTCGAAGAGTTCCAGCGCTGGAAGACCCACCCCAACATCCGCTACTACCTGGAGGGCGAAGACAAAGGTTTGAAGCCAGCCAAGCGGCTCGCCTATGGCGCGCGTGCCATCACCGCCGGTGGCATCATGGCTTTGCCAAAAACGGTGTTCCCGGGAGGCGCGCTGGTAGGCTGCGATGCCGGCTTCCTGAACGTCAGTCGAATCAAAGGCAGCCACAGCGCCATCAAGTCCGGCATGCTGGCTGCTGAGGCCGCTTTTGACGCCGTCGTCGGTGGGCGCAAACACGACGAGCTCAGCGCCTATCCGGAGGCCTTCCAGCAGAGCTGCACGAGCGGGCAAACCCATAGCACGCCTAGTTCCGTTGCACTCGGAAGACATTA
>CAYHDD010000208.1:0-5870 GCA_964355195.1 uncultured Rhodoferax sp.
AACCCGTGAGCCGGGTCAGAATCCTGCAACGCGCACATTTCAGGCTTTTCGGATTTTCATCAACGCCGAGCTTGAGGAACTGCAACAGGCCTTAGCCGCTAGTCTGGGCGTGTTGCAAACGGGCGGTCGGCTGGTCGTGATCAGCTTCCATTCGCTGGAAGACCGTATCGTCAAGCAGTTCATTGCCAAGCATTCGCGCGAAGAATATGACCGTCGCCGGCCGTTCGAGCCGCCGAAGGTCATGCAACTCAGGGCATTGCAACGGATCAGACCGGCCGCCAGTGAAGTGGCAGCCAATCCGCGCGCGCGCAGTGCCATCATGCGCGTGGCGCTGCGAATCTGCGCATGAGGGTCACCCCGTGACGCGCCTCATCTTTGTCCTGCTGCTGGCGCTGCTGGTCAGCTCCCTGTACTTGGTCAATGTGCAGTATCAGTCGCGGCAACTGTATACCGCGCTCGACAAGGCGCGCTCACAGGCGCACAGCATCGAGGCCGACAACGAGCGCCTGCAGGTCGAGAAGCGCGCCCAGGCGGCCCCCTTGCGGGTCGAAAGACTGGCCAAAGAGCAACTTCAGATGCGTACCGTCACGCCTGCCATCACGCACTATGGCAGCTACAGCGTCGAGGCTGCCGCTGTGAGCCCGACCGGGGTTGGCGCCCAGCAGCGCGGTGCGGGCACTCAGGGGCGCGTCCAATGAGTCGCGCCATTGCCTACAGTTCAAGCCCCCTGCTAGCCAGCCGGACGCCGGTCTGGCGCAGCAAATTCATCGTGGCGACGATTGCCATCGCCTTTGTTGGCTTGGCAGGGCGTGCCGCCTACATCCAGGTCTTTGAGAACGCGTTCTACCAGAAACAGGGCGAGGTGCGCTTTGCGCGGACCCTGGAGTTGCCGGCCAACCGGGGGCGCATCGTGGACCGCAACGGGATCATTCTGGCCTCCAGCATACCGGCGCCAAGCATTTGGGCCATTCCGGAAGACATTGACCGCGATCCGGATCAGTTGCGCAAGCTTGCCGTCCTGCTCGAAATGCCACTGGCGGATCTCAACAAGCGACTCGAAAATGAGGACAAGACCTTTGTCTGGCTCAAACGCCAGGTGGATGAATCGGTTGCCAGGGAAATCGCGGCGCTGAAACTCAAAGGCGTCTACCAGCGCAAAGAGTACAAGCGCCAGTACCCGGAAGGCGAGGCCGCTGCCCATGTGGTTGGGTTTACCAATGTCGAGGACAAGGGCCAGGAGGGCATTGAACTGGCCTTCAACAAAGAGCTGTCGGGACGCAATGGATCGCGCCGGGTGATCAAGGACCGCCTCGGTCAGGTGGTGGAAGACGTCGGTGAGCAGACCGCGCCGGTCGATGGACAGGACTTGCAACTCAGCGTGGACAGTAAGGTGCAATTCTTTGCCTACCAAAAACTGCGCGATGCCGTGTTGCTGAACAAGGCCAATGCGGGCAGCGTGGTCGTGCTCGATGTGGTGACGGGTGAAGTCCTGGCGTTGGCCAATTACCCAAGCTATGTGCCCGGCAAGAGACAGAACTTGAGTGGCGCGCAATTGCGCAATCGGGCCTTGACGGACACCTTCGAGCCGGGTTCCGTGATGAAACCTTTTACCATCGGCCTGGGTCTGGAGACCGGACGCGTGACGCCGCAGACCCTGATCGACACCGGCAAGGGCAAGCTCACCATCACTGGCTCCACCATCTCTGACTCGCACCCCAATGGCGTGCTGACGGTTGAGGGTGTGATTCAAAAATCGAGCAATATCGGCACCACCAAGATTGCGATGCAAATGCAGGCACGCGAAATGTGGGAGCTCTACTCCAGCGCCGGTTTTGGCCAGAAGCCGCAAATCAGCTTTCCTGGTGCGGTGTCGGGCAAGCTGCGCCCCTACAAGACTTGGCGCCCCATCGAGCAGGCCACCATGTCCTACGGCTATGGTCTGTCGGCATCGCTGTTTCAGATGGCGCGTTCCTATACGGTCTTCTCGAACGACGGGCTGATCATCCCGGTGACCATGCTCAAGAGCAGCGAGCCGGCTGTGGGTTTGCCGGTGCTGTCGGCGCGCACGGCCGGTCAGGTGCGTCACATGTTGCAACTCGCCGCCGGTCCGGGGGGCACCGGGCAAAAGGCGCAGACCATCGGCTATTCGGTTGGCGGGAAGTCGGGGACTGCCTACAAGCAGATCGGCAAGGGCTACGGCAGCGCCGGCAACCGCAAGTACCGTGGCTGGTTCGTCGGTCTGGCACCGGTCGAGAAGCCGCGTGTCATTGTGGCCGTGATGATTGACGAACCCAGCGCCGGGCAATATTACGGTGGCGCCGTGGCGGCTCCCGTGTTCAGCGAAGTGGTGCAGCAAACCCTGCGCATGATGGGTGTGGCGCCCGACATGGCGGTGAAGCCGCAAATCGTCGCCAAGGCCGAGGAGGAGAGCTTCTGATGCTTGAATTCCACACGCCTATGGAAGCGGCAGCTTGGTTGCAGAGCCATATGCACGGGACCTTGCAGAGCGACAGCCGCAGGCTTGGTGCCGGTGATGGCTTTCTGGCTTGGCCGGGGGGGCGCAGCGACGGGCGCGAGCAGGTCGCTGCGGCACTGGCGCAAGGGGCTGCCGCCTGCCTGGTGGAGTGCGTCGGTGCGGAGCGTTTTGCCTTTGGCGATGAGCGTGTGGCTGCCTACACCAACCTGAAAAGCGCCAGCGGAGCGATTGCCGCCGAGGTTTTCGGACAGCCATCACAACACCTCTGCGTGCTGGCCGTGACGGGCACCAATGGCAAGACATCGACCGTCTGGTGGCTCGCGCAGGCGCTCTCCTGCTTGAAGGGGGCGCCGCTGCCATGCGCGATGGTGGGTACCTTGGGCGCGGGTGCGCAGGGCGAGCGGCTGGCCACGGGCTTGACGACGCCTGACTCGGTGCAGCTACAGCAGCTGTTGAGACACTTTGTGGACCGTGGCGTGAAAGTCTGCGCGCTCGAGGCCTCCTCGATTGGCTTGGTGGAACAGCGCTTGGCGGGTTGCCAGATTCAATGCGCCATCTTCACGAACTTCACGCAGGATCATCTCGACTACCACGCAAGCATGCAAGCCTATTGGCAGGCAAAGAGACAGTTGTTCCAGTGGCCGGGTCTCCAGGCAGCGGTGATCAATATCGATGACCCCCAGGGTGCCGGGCTGGCTCGGGAACTGGAGGACGGAACGCTCGACCTCTGGACCGTTTCATGCACCCAAGACGCCCGGCTACAGGCGCGCGACATCCGGCATGAGGCACAGGGCCTGTGCTTTACGTTGCTGGAGCGCAGTGGTTCGGGCGGGGCACCGGGGGCCAGCCAGGCGCTGCAAACGAAGCTGATCGGGCGCTACAACGTTTCCAACTTGTTGGGTGTGATTGCTGCCATGCGCTCGCTTGGGGTGCCGCTCGCCGCCGTGGTGGATGCTTGTTCCGATTTGGCTCCGGTGCCGGGGCGCATGGAATGTTTCGGGCAGGCCCACCAACCCCTCGTGGCCGTCGACTACGCGCACACGCCCGATGCGCTGATGCAGGCGCTGCTTGCCCTGCAGCCCATCTGCCAGCAGCGAGGCGGCCAGCTTTGGTGCGTCTTCGGCTGTGGCGGTGAGCGTGATGCAAGCAAGCGCCCGCTCATGGGCGCGATCGCTGCTCGCCATGCCGACCGCGTGGTCGTTACCAGCGACAACCCGCGCGCTGAAAAACCTGAGGCCATCATCAGTCAGATTCTGCTCGGTCTAAGCGGCCACCTGGCCGTCATCGTCGAGCCGGACCGGGCGCAGGCGATTGCCCTGGCGCTGGCGCAGGCGAGGGCGCAAGACGTTGTGTTGGTCGCTGGAAAAGGGCATGAAGACTATCAGGAAGTCACCGGTCAGCGCCTGGTGTTCTCCGATCAGGAGCAGGTGCGGCAAGCCTTGCGGCACTGGTCTGCACCAGAGCGGATGGAGGCGCTTCATGAGTGACATGCTGAGCCTTGGTCAAACCCTGCAATGGCTAGCCCGGGCACGTCTGGTGGACCCGTCGGGGTGTTCTCATGACACGCGATTTTGTCGGGTGCACACGGACAGCCGCAGCCTGGCGCCCGGGGACCTGTTTGTTGCGCTGCGTGGCGAACGCTTTGACGGCAACGATTTTCTGCTGGAGGCCAAAGCCAGAGGGGCCGTGGCCGCCGTCTGTCAGGGTGACGCAGAGAGCCGTTTGCAGGCGGCTGGGCTGGCTGGCTTGATCGTGGCGGACACCCGTCTGGCGCTGGCCGAATTGGCGACCCGGTGGCGTGCGCAGTTCACCCTGCCACTGGTTGCCGTGACCGGCAGTAACGGCAAGACCACCGTGACGCAAATGATCGCCGCCATCTTCCGCGCCTTCAGACCGGACGCCTTTCTGGCCACGCAGGGCAATTTCAACAACGACATCGGTGTTCCCTTGACCGTGTTGCGTTTGCGCGCCGGGCACCAGTTGGCCGTGGTCGAACTGGGCATGAACCATCCGGGCGAGATTGCGACGCTGGCGGCCATCGCCCAGCCGAGCGTGGCCCTGGTCAACAACGCCCAGCGTGAGCATTTGGAATTCATGAGCAGCGTGGCCGCCGTGGCGCAGGAAAACGGTGCCGTGATCGACGCGCTCGCCGCTGCCGGTGTGGCGGTGTTTCCGGCCGACGACGCCTTCAGTGCCGTCTGGCAAGCCAAGGCCGGACTGCGCACGACGCTTCAGTTTGGCCTGGCAGACGCGGCCGTGGCGGACGTGCGCTGTAGCGCAGCCCAGTGGTCGGGGCAGGCCTGGCAGGTGAGCGCCCAGACACCGCTCGGTCCGGTGCAGTACAGCTTGCCGGTGGCCGGATGGCACAACGTGAAGAACTCGTTGGCGGCGCTCAGTTGCGCGCTGGCAGCGGCGGTGCCGCTGTCGGCCATCGCGCAGGGCTTGTCGGCCTTCGAAGCGGTCAAAGGCCGCTCGCGTGCGCAACTGCTCAGCGTGGCTGGGCGTCGCATCACACTGGTCGATGACAGCTACAACGCCAACCCTGATTCCGTGAGCGCTGCCATCGAGATGCTGGCGAGCCTGCCCGCTCCGCGCCTGCTGGTGCTCGGCGACATGGGTGAAGTGGGTGACCAAGGGCCGAAGTTTCATGCCCAAGCGGGGGCTCACGCACGCCGCCGCGGTATCGACGCGCTCTTCGCGTTGGGTGAACTGTCGCAGGCGGCTGCAAGGGCCTTCGGCGAGGGCCATCATTTTGGTGACATGGCTGCGCTACAGCAGGCGGTGCAGGCGCGGCTTGGAGGCTTTGCCAGTGTCTTGGTCAAGGGTTCGCGTTTCATGAGGATGGAGTGTGTGGTGGCCAGCATCACAGCCTGTGAAAGCAGCAACGAAGGGAAAGAATATGCGGTCTAAGTCCAATTTCAGGAGCCTGCAATGCTGTTAAGTCTGGCTCAATGGCTGCAGACGTTGTCGCCAGAATTTGGCTATTTCAGGGTCTTTCAGTACTTGACCTTTCGCGCCGTCCTGGCCGCCATGACCGCCCTGTTGATCGGTCTGGTCGCCGGCCCCTATGTGATTCGTCGGCTCACTGAGCTCAAGATCGGTCAGCCGATCCGCGACTATGCCATGGCATCGCATCTGGTCAAGAGTGGTACACCGACCATGGGCGGGGCATTGATCATTCTGTGTATCGCGGTGTCAACGCTGTTGTGGGCCGATCTGAGCAACCGCTTTGTCTGGATCGTGCTGACGGTCATGCTCGGTTTTGGCGCCATTGGCTGGGTTGACGACTGGCGTAAAGTGGTCGACAACAACCCCGAGGGCATGGCGTCCCGGGAGAAGTATTTTTGGCAGTCTTTGATTGGTTTGCTGGCGGCACTCTACCTGGTGTTCAGTA
>CAYHDD010000209.1:0-5856 GCA_964355195.1 uncultured Rhodoferax sp.
TGATCGACGAGTTTTCGCAGTTTCCGGTGGCGCGCAACTACACCGAGCTGCGCGCTGAAGTCGACAAGGCCTGCGCGCGTTTCTGAGCGGCACGCGCCCTCAGTGCTTGGACTGGTTGCCGATCGCCAGGGTTTGCATCATGACCCGGTCGGTCCAGGCGATGGCCAGCGCCGAAATCAGGAACGAACCGTGGATGGCGATCTGCGCCATGATGACGCGGTCTTGCACCTGCTCCGCATTGATGAAGGTGCGCAGCAGGTGGATCGATGAAATGCTGATCAGGGCGACGGCCAGCTTGACCTTGAGCACGCCAGCGTTCACGTGGGACAACCACTCGGGCTGATCCGGGTTGCCTGCAAGATCGAGCCTGGAGACAAAGGTTTCGTAGCCGCCGATGATGACCATCACCAGCAAGTTGGCGATCATGACCACATCGATCAGCCCCAGGACGATCAGCATGACTTCGCTCTCGCTCAGATTTCCAATCTTGGCCACCAGATGAGTTAGCTCGATCACGAACTGGTAAACATAAACGCCCTGGGCAACGATCAGCCCCAGATAGAGCGGTGCCTGAAGCCAACGGCTCCAGAAAATGAGGGCTTCCATCGGCTTGGTGATCTGGTTCATGGTGGCTTGCTGTGGCTAGGGGGGCGACCATCTTATCTCAGCCCGTCGGGCGGCCGACGATTGGCCGCAACTGTTGTTGAAAGGATGCACGGGATTTGACAGCCCCTTGCGGGTGCCATGACAATCGGCGCTCGCTGGCCTCATGCAAGGGGCCTACCACACTCGACCCAGCTTGAAGGAGTACCGCCATGATTGACCGCACCCCCACTCCCTTCACGCTGGCCGCCTGAGAGCTGAGTTGACCGATCTGCTGCCCCCGCTTTTCCTGACTTCCGGGAACTAGTCGCTGCATCCGGGCCCTGTCCCACAGGGCGTGTTTCATCTCCGTCTTTGTCGGGCCGCCCGCTGGCCGCCCTTTCCATTTTTGCCCTGACGTTCAGTGCCGCGCCCCATCCGCGCGCGCCTGCGCAGGGCGTGACAAAGACCGTACCCGACATGATTGATTTTTCGCTTGAAATACTGCGCTGCCTGGGCTTGACCCCGGCTCTGGCGCAAACTCTCGCTGCGACGAAAGTGAGCGCACCGACAGGCTCGCAGACGGCAGCACCGCAATGGCTGCGGACGACCGCGGTGCACCGCGAAACCGTCGATGTGCATGACGGCAGACAACAGCTCTCGGCGCGCTGCCTGCCGCAACTCAACCGCGAACTGACCGAGCAGGGCGGCAGCCTGGCTGTCGGCGACTGGGTGTTGTGCGCCTGGGAGGAGCAGCACCAGTTGTGGGTGATTGCGCGCGCTGCGCCACTCAACCAGATCGTGCGTCGCGACGCCAACGGTAGTCGACACACCATCGTCAGCAACGTCGATACCGCGCTGCTGGTGATGGGACTGGATCTGGACTTCAACTTGCACCGCCTGGAGCGCTACCTTGCGCTGGTGGGCACCAGCGGTGTCCTGCCGGTGGTGGTGCTGACGAAGGCTGACATTGCCCAACATGCCGCGCCGGACCGCGTGCAGCAGCGCATTGACGAGGTGCACGCGCGGGTCGGTCGTCAGGTCGACGTACTGGCGCTTGACGCTCGCAGCGCCGACGCCAGCACGCTGCTGGCTGCCTATCTGGGCGTCGGGCAAACACTGGTGTTGCTGGGTTCCTCGGGTGCGGGCAAGAGCACGCTTACCAACAGCCTGCTGGGTTGCACGACCCAAGACACCGGCGCCGTGCGCGAGCATGACAGCCGTGGCAAACACACCACCACCGCGCGCTCGCTGCATCTGCTGCCGACCGGCGCCTGCGTCATCGACACCCCCGGTGTGCGCACGCTGCGCCCGGACGTCGATGCCGACACGCTCGGACAATTGTTTGAGGATGTCAGCGCCTTGGCCCAGTCCTGCCGCTTCCGCGATTGCTGCCATCAGGACGAGCCCGGCTGCGCGGTGCGTGCGCAGGTCAGCCCGGAGCGCCTGAAGAACTATCAAAAGCTGCTGCGCGAGAGCCGACGCGAGGTCATGGGCGCGCTGGAGCGGCAACGCCAGATGGCACAGTGGAAGGCAAGTGGTCGCGCCTCGCGCCAGCGGCTGGAGATGAAGCGGGACGGCGGGTCGTAGTTTGCAAACCACCTCCGATCTGGTTCAGCCTCTAGAATTCGCTTCCCTTCGATCAAGGATTTTGTAAATCATGACCCTCATCCTGATCTTCATCTGCCTGCTTCTGGCCTTCGTCTCGCTAGCCCTGTGGCAGCGCCAACGCGCGCTGCGACGTGAGGCCTACATCCGCAACTTTGTCTTGCCGGCCGGTCTGTTTGAGCGGCTTCGCAAGCACCACCCGCAACTCACGCTCAAAGAATGCCAACTGATAGCGCACGCGCTGCGCCAGTTCTTCCTGGCACATCTGAAGAGCGGTCGCCAGTTCGTCTCGATGCCGTCACAGGTGGTGGACGATCTGTGGCACGAGTTCATTCTCTACACCAAGAACTATGAGGCCTTTTGCCAGCACGCGTTCGGGCGTTTCATGCACCACACGCCGGCTGTGGTGCTGAGCGCTGCGACGCAGGGCAACGCCGGTTTGCGCCGTTGCTGGTGGCAGGTCTGCCGCGAAGAGAACATCAACCCGCGTGCACCGACCCGATTGCCGCTGCTGTTTGCGCTGGATGGCAAGCTGGGCATCGCGAACGGTTTTCACTATGTGGCCGATTGCGACACGGTCAGGAGAAAGGGAACCCAGGGCGACTCTGGCGTAGCCGTCTACTGCGGCGGCGACTTTTCAAGTGCAGGCTTCGACGGCGGCATTGACGGGCTGGGCGATCACGGTGGTGGCGATGGTGGCAGCGACTCTGGCAGCGGTTGCGGGGGCGGCTGCGGCGGCGGAGGGGATTAGCTCCCGCAGCACTTCTTGTACTTCTTGCCGCTGCCACATGAACAGGGTTCGTTGCGGCCAGGGGTTGGCGCCCTGAATAGGGGCTCCACGCGCGGGCCCAAAGTACGCCACAGTTCACGCAGGTCATAGACCGCCCAGACCGCGGCGGCAAAGTCGTCAAGACGCTTGATGCTGGTGCTCGGCAGGCCGTCCGGTTCCAGCGGTGACAGTGTGGCGGGGTCGGTGTCGTCTTCGGTCAGCGCCACCAGCGCGTCCAGCGCCTCGTCCAGCCACCTGGCGGCTTCCTTGTCACGCGGCGCCTGCCACTCCTCTGGCCAGGCCTCGACGGCATACATGAAGCCGAGCGCCCAGACCTGACCGAAAGACGGCAAGACCTCCATTGGCAAAGCGGCAGGCTCTTCCTCCGGCAAGGCGGCAACGGCGCCGCGCACGTCCAGCAACGCGGGCATGTAGGCGGCCTCGTCGTCGAGCGACTCGACCTTGGCATCGAGCGCTTGCTCCACTTCGTACCAGCGCTGCAGCCAAAGCTCCGTGAAGCGTGCCGCCTGCGCTGCATCGGCAAACGAGCCTTCGCCGAGCCAGTCTTCCTGGTCAATATCGAGCAACACGCTCATGTACTCGGAAGGCGGGATGACGCGGCGGCAGCAGATCAGCGCGGCCATGAACCCTTCGCAGAATTCCCACTGAGGCGTCTCATCGAAGCGGATACGCAATTCGTCCAGGATGGTGTCGATTTCGTTCAACTCTTCGGAGCCGAGCGGCGTCGGGTTGACACTGTGGGTGAAGGGAGAAACCGGATTCATGGTTGAAATTCAGTCGCAATATGGGTGGGCACAGCCTGCAGCAGCAAGCGCTTCTTCAGGCACAGCAGAGCGCGGTCTTTGCTCAGCAGCGTAGCTTTGTGGGCTACGGCGAGATCAAGAAATTTCTGATCGTCCGGGTCCTGGCAGCGCAGCGGCACCCGGCTCGCTTCAGCACGAATTTGCGCCTGTGTGTCGAACTGGCGCATCACCTGTTCTGCCGTATTGTGCTGTGCATCCAGACGCGCCTTGATCTTCGGATAGCCCAGCACACGCAGCAGTTCCTCGCGCATGTCGGCGGTTGCCAGCCAGCGGACTTGACCGGCCGCCAATGCCAGCCTGAGCGCCTCGGTGCCGGGGTCATGAAAAACCAGCATATCGAGCACGATGTTGGTGTCGATGACGACCGGGCGAACTTCGTTCGCCTCGACAAAATTGGGGTCAGAGCACACGTCAGCTGCGCCGCCGGTGATCCGACCCCAATTTTGTCGATGGATCTGACACCGCCTGCTCGGACGCCGTTCTCTCGACCATCCTGCCGGCCACCAGGTCAAAGCGGAACAAACGGCACTCCAGCGGGCCGTTCCACATCGGCACACGGCGCGTTTCCTTCAGGCGCATCTTGCCCGGCAGTTTGAGGTCGGGTGACAGCAGCCAGGCGCTCCAACCGGCGTAGTGCTTCTTCCAATGTGCGCTGAGCTGGCTGAAGAATTCGCCGTCGCCCTGCATCTGGGCCTGTTCGCGCCCGCGGCCGCTGGCGGCCACGCCGGCCACTTCGATGCGCTCGCCATACG
The DNA here is from genome assembly GCA_964355195.1 of uncultured Rhodoferax sp. Taxonomy (GTDB): domain Bacteria; phylum Pseudomonadota; class Gammaproteobacteria; order Burkholderiales; family Burkholderiaceae_C; genus Rhodoferax. Next base: position 4,536 of record CAYHDD010000209.1, read on the forward strand.
GTGGATTGAGCAGCATGACGCCCGGCGTCGTGCAGGGCGGCATGCGCTGCAAGGCGTCGCCGCCGCGAAACTCGATCAGATCGGCGACTCCGGCGCGCTCTGCGTTACGCTGCGCAAAATCAACCATTCGGTGCGCCACGTCGCTGCCGAAGATGATCGGCTGCTGACCCGGCTCGGGCAGAACTTGGGCGCCGCGCGCTTCGCTCCTGATGGCGTCCCACACGTGGGGCTGAAAAGGCAGGTATTTCTCAAAAGCAAAGTGCCGCAGACTGCCGGGGGCGATGTTGCAGGCCATCTGCGCGGCCTCGATGGCAATCGTGCCGCTGCCGCAGCAGGGGTCGTAAAGCGGCGCCAAATCACCCTCGCCGTCCATCCAGCCGCAGGCCGCCAACATGGCTACCGCCAGCGTTTCCTTCAACGGTGCCTCCCCCTTGTCCTGGCGCCAGCCCCGCTTGAAGAGTGGCTCGCCCGAAGTGTCGATGTAGAGCGAGCAACTGTCGGTGGTGAGGTGGGCGTAGATGCGCACGTCGGGCGACTGCGTGTCGACGTCCGGTCGCACCCCAGCCGCTTTGACGCGAAAGCGGTCACACACCGCATCCTTGATCTTCAGCGCGGCAAAGTTGAGCGAGTTGAGCGGGCTGTGCTGCGCCGTGACCTCGACCTTGATGCTCTGGCGCGGCGTGAACCAGGCTTCCCAGGCGACTTCACTCGCGGCCCGGTACAAGTCCTGTTCGCTGCGGTACTCGGTGTAAGACAACAGGACCAGCACGCGCTGCGCCAGACGGCTGTGCAGATTGAGCAGCATGGCGTCGCGCCACAAGGTACGCAACGCCACACCGCCGCGCTGGCGCAAAATGCCCGCCGGTGGCAAACCGGTGATGCGCTGCACCTCGGCCGCCAGGTAGTCCTCCACACCGGCGGCGCAAGGCAAGAACAATTGAATCTGCTGCATAAGTTAGAGGGTCTTTCTCAGGCTAGCCGTCGCAATGCGCAAGCCCTCGCGGTATTTGGCAACAGTGCGGCGCGCACAGTCGATGCCTTGCTCCTTGAGCATGTCGGACAGCTGGCTGTCACTGAGCGGCTTTTTCAGATTTTCGGCCGCTATGAACTGCTTGATCAAGGCGCGCACCGCCGTGCTGGAGGCGCTGCCGCCGGTGTCGGTGCCCAGGCCCGAACCAAAGAAATACTTCAGTTCGACGGTGCCGAACGGGGTCGCCATGTACTTGGCGGTGGTGACGCGGCTGATGGTCGATTCGTGCAGGCCGAGCTCGTCGGCAATCTCCCGCAGCACCAGCGGCCGCATGGCCAGCTCGCCATGCAC
>CAYHDD010000210.1:0-5855 GCA_964355195.1 uncultured Rhodoferax sp.
CTTGAGCGCATTGCCGCCGGTGGTGGTTTCCGGAGAGCCAAACATGACGCCGATCTTCATGCGGATCTGGTTGATGAAAATCACCATGCAGTTGGTCTTCTTGATATGGGCCGTCAGCTTGCGCAGAGCCTGACTCATCAATCTGGCCTGAAGTCCCGGCAATGAATCGCCCATTTCCCCTTCCAGCTCGGCTTTTGGAGTCAGCGCTGCCACCGAGTCCACCACGATCAGGTCAACCGCTCCCGAGCGCACCAGGCTGTCGACGATTTCGAGCGCTTGTTCGCCGGTATCAGGCTGTGAAATCAGCAGGTCCTGCAGGTTGACGCCGAGGTTTTGCGCGTACTGGATGTCGAGTGCGTGCTCGGCGTCGATAAACGCGCACTGGCCGCCGACCTTTTGCATTTCGGCAATCACTTGCAGGGTCAGCGTAGTCTTGCCGCTTGATTCCGGACCGTAGATTTCGACCACCCGGCCACGCGGTAGGCCACCGACGCCTAACGCGATGTCCAGCCCCAGCGAGCCGGTCGACACGACCTGAATATCTTCAATCACTTCACCCTCACCGAGTCGCATGATGGTGCCTTTTCCGAATTGCTTTTCAATCTGGGCCAGCGCCACTTGCAAGGCTTTTGCCTTTTCGCTGTTGGCGGGATTTGGGGCTTTGACCGATGCGTCCATGAAGTTCTCCTGAAGTGGTTACGGCTTGGGTTGGTTTGCTCTGGGCATGGTCTGTTTTTAATAACAGGCTGGATGCGTAAACAGTAGTTTAATCGCTAAGTCAAAAACAGCAAGTACTTTTTATAGTCAGTTTGATTTACCATATTCACCATGCCTTCAAACACCCGACGGGTCCAAATTTCGCCCTCCGTTCAGGGCGACACAACGCCATCCGAACGAGCGTCTGATGCAACTCACGGGTGGCGGCAGACGCACGTCGGCTACTGGATGGGTCAGGCGCTGCAACGCTTTGATGCGCGCGTCATGGTCCTGATGTCTCGTAGCGATCAGGTTCCATTGGCCTTGTCGAATCTGGCAGCGCGTGGCTCTTTGACTGCTTCGCATATCCGCATCACGCGGCACCTGGCGCTGGAGGGTATGCGTCTGACCGACCTGGCGCAGCACGCCCATGTCAGCAAGCAGGCCATGGGTAAGCTGGTGCAGGAGTGCGAGGCCTGGGGCCTGGTGACGCGCCTGCCCGACGCACGGGACGCGCGCGCCCAGCGTGTCGTTTTCACGCCGCTCGGTTTGGCCTGGCTTGGCGCGTTCGGTCAAGCCGTTGCGCAAGCTGAGTCCGAACTGCGTGCTTCGGTCGGGGTCGAAGTGGCAACCGTCATCGCGATCGGCCTGGAGGCCTACGCCTCGTAAATCTTGACGTCCGACAAACAACATCCGTGAAGCTTGCCGGGCGCCTAAAATCACGCTCACAAAGAATTATCGGCCCCAAGTTTTCGCCCCCACAGGAGACAGACATGCGAATTCTGATTGCGGAAGACGATCAGGTACTGGCCGACGGCTTGTTGCGAACGCTGCGCAGTTCGGGAGCTGCGGTAGACCACGTCGCCAGTGGTGCTGAGGCGGACGCGGCGCTGATGACCAACACGGAGTTCGACCTGCTGATCCTGGACCTGGGCATGCCCAGAATGCATGGATTGGAGGTGTTGCGAAAACTGCGGGCGCGCGGCTCGACGCTGCCGGTGCTGATTTTGACCGCCGCCGACAGCGTTGAGGAACGTGTCAAGGGCCTGGACTACGGCGCCGACGACTACATGGCGAAACCTTTCAGTTTGCAGGAGTTGGAGGCCCGCGTGCGCGCCCTGGGGCGGCGTGGAATGGGAACTGCCAGCAGCACCATCAAGCATGGTCCACTGGTCTACGATCAGTCAGGTCGAGTGGCGACTATTGATGGCCTCATGATTGAGTTGTCGGCGCGTGAACTTGGGCTGCTGGAAGTGCTGTTGCAGCGCGCCGGCCGACTGGTGAGCAAGGACCAACTGGTTGAGCGCCTGTGCGAGTGGGGCGAGGAGGTCAGCAACAATGCGATCGAGGTCTACATTCACCGCTTGCGCAAGAAGATTGAAAAGGGACCGATTCGTATTGCGACCGTCCGTGGGCTGGGCTATTGCCTAGAGAAAATCCCTAACTAGGCACCTGAGCTCTGCCCCCGCGAACCAGTGAACATCTTGCAGCAAGAGCAGCGCTCACTGTTCGGGGAGATTCTGGACTGGATGCTGACGCCCATGCTGTTGTTGTGGCCTATCAGTTTGGTGCTCACTTGGCTGGTGGCGCAAAGCATCGCTGGCAAGCCGTTCGACCGCGCTCTGGAGTACAACGCAGGGGCGCTGGCGCAGCTGATCAACGTCAGTGGCAACCGGGTTCAATTTAACCTGCCGCTGCCCGCGCGCGAGCTCCTGCGCGCCGACGATTCAGACACCGTCTACTATCAGGTGCTGGGCGCCCGCGGCGAGTTCTTGAGTGGTGAACGTGACCTGCCATTGCCGCCCGAAGAAGAAAAGGCATTTTTTGGTGAAGTCCGTTTTCGCGACGCCGAAGTGCACGGCGCCGATGTCAAGATCGCCTACACCTGGGTCAAGTTGCCACTGCCCAATGCTCGGCCGGCTCTGGTGCAGGTCGCCGAAACTCTGGAAAAGCGCTCGGTCCTGGCGACCGAGATTGTCAAGGGCGTGATGCTGCCGCAGTTTGTCATCCTGCCCATGGCGGTGCTGCTCGTGTGGCTGGCCCTGGTGCAGGCGATCAAACCGTTGAATCAGCTTGAGGAGCGCATTCGCGCGCGCAAGCCAGATGACTTGAGCCCGATCGAAGCGCATGCGGTCCCGCTGGAAGTTGCGCCGCTGGTCTCGTCGGTCAATGATCTGCTGATGCGGCTCAAGGATTCCATTGCCACGCAAAAGCGCTTTCTGGCCGATGCGGCGCATCAGTTGAAGACCCCTTTGGCCGGTTTGCGCATGCAGGCCGACTTGGCACAACGCGAAGGCGCCAATACCGAGGACCTCAAGCAATCCTTGCGCCAAATTGGGCGCTCCAGCATACGGGCAACGCACACGGTCAACCAGCTCCTGGCGTTGGCGCGGGCTGAGAGCACTGGCTCCGAGATGCCACGCACCAGCTGTGACTTGGCCGACCTGACGCTGGAGGTGGTCCGCGAATACGTACCGCGCGCCATGGAAAAGCACATCGACATGGGGTTTGAGGGCAGCCAACCTGGCGCCGAAGGGGGGCAATTGACTGGCAACCCGACTTTGCTCAAGGAATTGATCCGTAATCTGCTGGACAACGCGATCAACTACACGCCATCGAGTGCGGCCGGACCTGGTGTCATCACGGCGCGCGTTTTGACCGATCGCTTTGGTAAGACCCTGGTGTTGCAGATCGAAGATTCCGGCCCCGGTGTCCCGGTTGCCGAACGCGAGCTGATCTTTCGGCCCTTCTACCGCGCTCTAGGCACGGGCGTCGACGGCTCTGGCCTGGGCCTGCGCATCGTCACGGAAATTGCCCATTTGCACAATGCCACCGTGGGCATCGGGGACACGCGGCCCGGGCAGCTGCCGCCTGGTGCTCGCTTCAGCGTTCGCTTTCTGGCAGAACCCAGCCCAACTGACCGGACAAGCTCCTAGCCGAAGCGCCGGGCCGCCCCAAGCGAGGCAGCCCCCTCGGGGGGCAGGGAGGACACAGAGTGCCGAGCGTGGGGGTCTAGCCGAAGCGCCGGGCCGCCCCAAGCGAGGCAGCCCCCTCGGGGGGCAGGGAGGACACAGAGTGCCGAGCGTGGGGGTCTAGCCGAAGCGCCGGGCCGCCCCAAGCGAGGCAGCCCCCTCGGGGGGGCAGGGAGGACACAGAGTGCCGAGCGTGGGGGTCTGGCAGCGGCCACTACGGGCAGGCACTCCAGACCTTGTCGCCGAGCGCCGGGTCGAGCTCGCTTAGGCGCGCACGCAAGGCATCGTCGGCGTTGCTGATTCGCAGCATCGCGCCGCGGGCCTCAGAACTTTGCTGCAGCACGCGCGCCGTTCGGATGCCGCGTCGGCCCAGCGTGTCAAGACCAACGGTGGCGGCCGCGCGCGTTGTGTAGCTGCCCAGTGACAAGCCATACTGCAAAGCGGGCTCTGACACGGCCTCGAAACGAATATTCAACGTCGTCAGTTCGGCCTTCTTCTTGACCAGATCGTCAGCATTGGCGTACTTACCCATGTAGACAATCCATTGCGCTGGCGTCACCACCGTCTGGAGTGTCCACGAATCGCCAGGCAGTGCCCCAGCCAGCAGCGGCTGCAACTGCCCGCTCTGTGCTTCATTGAATGGGCCCGCTTGCAGGCAGGCTGCGGTCTTGGTCGCAGTCGGGGCGGTTTCCAGCTGATGCAATTCCTGCGCCGTCAGCAGGCGCAGTGCCTGCGGTTTGATCTGCTGTTTCAGGCGTTGCGGTTCAGTCTGTTGGTCTGGAGCGAAACCGGGCAGACTGCCACTTGACCAGAGCCAGTAGATTGCGTTGATCAACAACAGCAAGAGCGCAATCAGGCGCAACATGGCGAACGCTCAGCCTCCTCGCGTTGGGTGCGTGCTGACCGGACGCACGCTCACTTCTGCGCTGGTGACCCGCCTCAGGTCGCGATCCGTGCGCACTTGCAAGGCGCCGGTATGATCCACGCCTTGCGCGATACCGAATGTACCGTCACTCAGTGAAACGTCCAACCCATAAAGTGCATCGCGATCGTTAAAAGCGGCTTGAAGCGGCCCGAATCCTTGTCTCGCAAAGCTATGGATCGCCTGCACCAAGGGCGCCACGAGGAGCTGCAAGGCCTGCGCTGCGTCGATGTCGGGCATCAGTTCTCGCAGCCAGGCCGGCTCTGTGGTCAACCCGGCGCTGTTCGGGCGCTCGATGTTGAGGCCAACACCGACAACAAGGTACCGGTCCTGCCCAATGCTGGCGGTCTCGATCAGAATGCCTGCCAGCTTGCGCTGCTCCAGCCAGACATCGTTGGGCCATTTCAGGCGCAATGCCGGATGCAGGCTTTGCACAATGCTCAGACCGACGGCCAGTGACAGCCCAGACCAGTCCAATGGCGCCAAAGGCAGGCCAAGTGAAAACGTCAGGCAAGGAATCGATTGCAGCGCCTGAGCGCCTGGCAAAGCGCTAACCCAATGGCGGCCCATGCGACCACGACCGGCGGTTTGCTGCTCAGCCACCAGCAACACGGGTGCCATTCGGCCATCGCGAGCGCGTCGCATCAGCTCACTGTTGGTCGAGTCGATCAGCGCCAAGATCTCGACCTCGAAATCGAGCAAGCCTGCGGGCATGGCTTGCCGAAGTTCCTCCAGCGGCCAGCCCGGAGCCATGCTCATGAGCGCTTCGAGCGGCGCTTGCGCTTGGGGGCCAGTAAGGTGCCACGGCAGTCGCCGGCGCCACACCAGCACGGGTATTGCGCCTTGAGGGTTCGCGTGTGGCGGCCGTCGATGATCAGCCCATAGTCGTAACTCAACTCCTCGCCGGCGCCAATGTCGCGAAGCGCCTTGATGAAGACGCGCCCATTCTGCTCGTCTGCCTCACAGTTCGGGTTGCAGGTATGGTTGATCCAGCGTGACGAATTGCCGCCAACGAAGGCGTCGATGACGCGATCTTCGTCAATGTGGAAGTAAAACGTATGGTCGGGATCAAGCGGATCATGCGGGTGCCGCTCGAGCGCCTCCGGCCAGCTGATGATCTCGCCGACGTACTCAATCAGGACTTCACCCCTGGCAATGTCCTGAAGAGCGAATACGCCTTTGCCGTGTACGCCGGAACGACGAACCTGAATGCGGCGAGCAGTTGATCGGCGGACAATTTTGACCACGACAAAAATTTGGTAAGG
>CAYHDD010000211.1:0-5848 GCA_964355195.1 uncultured Rhodoferax sp.
GATCATCATGGCGACCTGGCCCCGCGCGAAAGCACCCTCCATTTCGGCATAGCGCGCGCCTTTGGGCATGTGACCGTCCTTGATCAGGCGCTCCAGCATCTGGGCACCTTTCAGGGCGCCGTCGTTGTTGACGCTTACCTGCTTGGGGTCAAGCTCGCCGTTGGCGCCGCTGCCAAAGATGAAGCCGCCCGGGCCGGCCAGCAACGGCCAGCTGAAGAACGAGTTGTTGTAGGCCCACAGAATGGCGTGCTTGCCCTGGGCGGCGAGCTTCTTGTCGAGCTCGATCACTTCCTCGAAGCTGGTCGGCGGTGTCGCCACCATGGCCTTGTTGTAGATCAGGCCGATGGCCTCAATCGCCAGCGGGTAGCCCCAGACCTGGCCACGGTAGGTGAAGGCCCGCCAGGCGCTGTCCTCAATTTGGTCGCGTACGCGCGCTGCCGGTCGCACCGGTACCAACAGACCCGACTTGGCCCATTCGCCGACGCGGTCGTGCGCCCAGCACATGATGTCCGGGCCCTTGCCGGCTGCTGCTGCTGCGGTGAACTTGTCAGGCGCGCCTTCCGGGTGCTGCACGACGACTTGTACGCCGCTGAGTTGGGTGAAGGCTTCGCCGACCTTTTGCAGGCCGTTGTAGCCCTTGTCGCCGTTGATCCAGAGCAGCAGGCGCATTGGCTGACTGGCCTGGCTGTAGAGCGGCAGCAGCAGGCCCAGCGCCAGAACTTGGGCAAGCAGCCTGGGGAAGGTCAATCTAGGCAGCAAGGCATTTTTCCTGACTGAGCAGGCGGCGAAAGGCGCGGCCCTGGGCGTCGAACAGGTGCGTTGCTTCGGGCGTCACGCCCAGCAACAAGGCATCGCCTGGACGGGCTCGTGCGTGGCGTTCAACGGTGGCGGTGATCACTTCGCTGGCAGCCGGATGGCTGCAATAGGCGTAGGTGATGCTGCCCAGAGATTCAACGAAGGTGACCTCGGTCCGAAGTGTGTTGTCGGCAGCGCCGATGCGGAAATCTTCCGGCCGCACGCCCAGCGTGACGGCGTCACCGCTGCGGGCCTGGGAAGTGTCAACCTGGCAGTCGATCAGCTCGCCACCAGTCAGTCGCACCTGGGCGCCCTGGGCGCTGGTCTGCAACAGCTCGCCCTGTAGCAGGTTCATGCCCGGCGAACCAATGAAGCGCGCCACAAACAGATTGTCGGGATGCTCGTACAGCTCCATCGGCGAGCCAACCTGCTCAATGCGCCCGGCGGACAAGACGACGATGCGGTCTGCCAGCGTCATGGCCTCGACCTGGTCATGCGTCACGTAGACCATGGTGGTCTTGAACTCTTCGTGCAACTTGGCGAACTCGTAGCGCATACGCACGCGCAGTGCGGTGTCGAGATTCGAGAGCGGCTCGTCGAACAGGAAGACCTCGGGTTTGCGCACAATGGCACGGCCAATGGCGACGCGCTGGCGTTGCCCGCCGGAGAGGTCTTTGGGCTTGCGCGAAAGCAGGTGCTCAATGTTGAGAATGCGTGCTGCCTGGTGCACCGCCTGGTCGATTTCTGCCTTGGGTAACTTGGCCAGCTTGAGGCCGAAGGCCATGTTGTCGTACAGATCCATGTGCGGGTAGAGCGCGTAGGATTGAAACACCATGGCAATACCGCGCTCGGAAGGCGGCAAATCGTTGACCCTTTTGCTGTTGATGGTCAGTTCGCCTTCGCTGATGTCTTCCAGGCCCGCGATGACGCGCAGCAGGGTGGACTTTCCGCAGCCGGACGGTCCGACGAAGACCATGAACTCGCCATCACGAATTTCAAGGTCAATCTGGCGCAAGATCAGATTGCTGCCAAAAGACTTGCTGACGTTTGAAAGCTTGACATCCGCCATGGTGCACCTCCGCACTCGCACGCACCGTGTGAGCGGCTTGACTTGGGTTTGAAACTTGCATGCGCGAGCGGTCGCACGCTTTGTTTCAGCGCGTCCATCAGGGCGATGGGCGCGTGGCTTGAGTTGAGTATAACTCCAAAAAAATGTAGTTATACAACGTGAATCATCAGGACTAACCCGACTGCAAGTGAAACAAATTTGTTGATACCATAGGAGATTCTGCTTTTCAATGTAATTCAACTACATTTATTGGAAATCCAAGCTCATGAGTCTTGACATCTGTGCCAACCAGTCGGAAGCCACCCCGGTGAAGTCTCTTGTAGACAGTGTGGGCGACGCACAGGAGGCGCTGCGCCAAGCGGCCGTTGCACATCAGGTTCAGGCGTTGCTCGCGCAGCGCTGGGAGCAGACTCAGCGCCAGGACCGTGCGGCGGTGGCGAGCGGCGCGGCTCGCCGCGTGCACTACCTGTCAATGGAGTTCCTGATGGGGCGTGCCCTGGGTAACGCGCTGGCGGCCCTCGGTCTGGAGCCCGGACTGCGCCAGCAACTACAGGCGCAGGGGCTGCAGTTGTCGCAGGTGCTGGAGCTTGAGAACGATGCTGCGCTGGGCAACGGCGGCCTGGGTCGATTGGCCGCCTGCTTTTTGGACTCCTTTGCCGAGTTGGGCTTGCCGTCGTTTGGCTACGGTCTGCGCTACCAGTGCGGCATGTTTGCGCAACAGATTCAGGAAGGGCGCCAGCTTGAGATGCCCGATGACTGGATGACCGGTGGCAACCCGTGGGAAGTACCCAGGCCTGAGTTGCGCTATTTCGTCGGCCTGGGCGGACGCATTGAACTGGTGGACGGTGTTCGGCGCTGGCTGCCGGCCGAGCGGCTGATCGCCCAGGCCTTTGACTTCATCGTGCCAGCGCATTTCAGCCAAAGCGTGTCGACCCTGCGCCAATGGCACGCGAGTGCTGAACAGCCGATCGATCTGGCTGCCTTTTGCAGTGGTGACTACGCCGCTGCGGCGCGGCACCGGATGGCCGCCGACGTGCTGAACTGGGTGCTCTACCCGGACGACAGCACGCCCGCTGGTCGGGAACTCCGTTTGAAGCAGGAGGCCTTCCTGGTCAGCGCCTCAATGCAGGACTTGCTGGCCCGCCATCTGCGCCAGGGTGGCCGCCTGGAGCAACTCGGATGCTGTAACGCGATTCACCTCAACGACACCCATCCGGCGCTGGCGCCGGCCGAACTGATGCGCCTGCTGCTGGACCAATACGCACTGGACTGGGACACCGCGTGGGCGATCACGCAGCAGGCGGTTTCGTATACCAACCATACCTTGATGCCCGAGGCCCTTGAAACCTGGCCGGTGCACCTGTTCGAGGCGCTGCTGCCACGTCATTTAGAAATCATTTGCGAAATCAATCGCCGCTTCCTGGCCGAGGTTCAGGCGCGTTATCCGGGCGACGATGGTCTGCTGGCACGAGTTTCCCTGATCGCTGAGAGCGGCGAGCGGCGCGTGCGCATGGCGGCCCTGGCGATCGTCGCGTCGCACAAGGTCAATGGTGTCTCGGTCCTGCATTCGGAACTGATGGTGCAGACCATCTTTGCTGACTATGCCCGGCTCTTTCCGGCACGCTTCCACAACGTCACCAACGGCATCACACCGAGGCGCTGGTTGATGCAGGCCAACCCCGGACTTTCGACTCTGCTCGATGATCGTATCGGGAGCGCCTGGCGCCAGGATTTGACGCAGTTGGCGGCACTGCGGCCGCTGGCCGCTGAGGCGCAACTGGGGCGCGACTTTTTGGCCGTCAAACGGCAGAACAAAGAGCGCTTGGCGGCCTTGATCGAGAGCCGCCTGGGCATTCAGGTCAACCCGGCCAGCCTGTTCGATGTGCAGGTCAAACGCATCCATGAGTACAAGCGCCAGTTGCTCAACGTGCTGCAAGTTATTGCACGCTACCAGGCCATTGTGGAGAATCCGCAGGCGCATTGGACCGCGCGCACGGTGGTGATCGCCGGGAAGGCGGCATCGGCCTACCACACGGCCAAGCTCATCATCGAGCTGGTGCACGGCGTGGCGGCGGTGGTCAATGCCGACGCCCGCGTGGCAGATCGCCTGAAGCTGGTGTTCCTGCCCAACTATGGGGTCAGTCTGGCGGAGAGCATTATTCCGGCGGCTGACCTGAGTGAGCAAATTTCGACCGCCGGCACGGAGGCCTCAGGCACAGGCAACATGAAGTTTGCCCTCAATGGCGCACTGACCATCGGCACCTGGGACGGTGCCAATATCGAGATGGCGCAGGCAATGGGTCAAGACAATATGTTTGTCTTTGGCTTGCGCAGCGACGCCGTGCAAGAGCTCAAGGAAAAGGGTTACCAGCCGCGCTCCCGGGTTGCGGCGAGCCCGCCGCTGCAGCGCGTTCTGGAGGCGCTGACGCGAGGCGATTTTTCGAACGGCAATACCCAGAGATACAGCGGCCTGGTGGACAGTCTGCTTGAAGTGGACCGCTATTGCCTGATGGCCGACTTCGACGACTATCTGACAGCGCAGCGCGCCGTCGATGCGCTTTTTGAAGTACCTCAGGACTGGGCCCGCAGAGCCCTGCTGAATGTGGCGGGCATGGGTGCGTTTTCAACCGACCGCACGATTCGTGAGTACGTTGAACGGGTTTGGGCGCCGACCGGGCGTAGACCAAGCACCAGCGTTTGAAGGACGGGTGTGACTTCCGAACTAAAGTCCAGACCGTGCCGATGCTCTTTGGTCCTGAACCCTTCGCCCTGCATCTGAGGCGCTGGCCATTGGCGACAATCGGGCTTGTATGCACATGAATTCTTCCAACAATTTGAGCGCCGGGCGCTCCTATCCAATGGGCTCCCAGGTGAGAGACAGGGGTGTCAATTTCGCCGTCTTTTCGGATCACGCCGAACGCATTGAACTCTGCCTTTTTGATGCCGATGGCGTGCAGGAGTCCAAGAGATACACGCTGTTCGGTCCGGAGCATGGCGTCTTTCACGGCTTTCTGGAGGGCGCCAGCGCCGGGTTGGTGTACGGGCTGCGCGCTTACGGCCGCCACGACCCGCAGGCCGGTCATCGCTTCAATCCGCACAAGTTGTTGCTGGACCCGAATGCCCGTGAGATCGTCGGGCGCCTGCTCTGGGCGGGGGAGCACTATGGCTACTGTGCGGGTCATCCGGATGGTGCCAACTCGATCGACCTGCGTGACAACGCGACCAGCGCCCTCAAGGCGCGTGTCGCGGCGCCCTGTGACCTGGCCCCGGGCAACCTGAATGCGCCGCGCCATGCCACCTCCGAGCTGGTCTTGTACGAAGTGCACGTCAAGGGCTTCAGCAAAATGCACCCGGGCATTCCGGACGCCTTGCAAGGTACCTACGCCGGCTTGGCGCACCCGGCCTCGATTGCCCATTTCAAGTCGCTGGGGGTGACCACGCTCTCGCTGTTGCCGGTTCACTACCACCTGGATGAGCCTGCGCTGGCGGCACGCGGACAAACCAATTACTGGGCTTACAACACGCTCGGCTTTTGCTGCCCCGATCCGCGTCTGGCGAGCCAACCGGACGATCCCACGGCAGTGACAGCGGAGTTTCGCGCGATGGTTGCGAGCTTGCACGCACACGGCCTGGAAGTGGTGCTGGACGTGGTTTACAACCACACACCCGAGGGCGATGAGTGGGGCCCGACCTTGAGCTTTCGTGGTCTGGACAATGCCAGCTGGTACCGCCTGGCAGGCAGCGACCGCAGCCGCTTCGAAAACATCAGCGGCTGTGGCAACACACTCAACATCGCCCACCCGCGCGTGACGCAGTTCGTTCTTGATTCCTTGCGCTACTGGGTGCAGGAGATGGGGGTGGACGGTTTCCGTTTTGATCTTGCGCCGGTGTTGGGGCGCGGTGCGCATGGCTTTGACGCCTGTGCGCCGTTTTTTGCCGCTTTGCGCCAGGACCCCTGTCTGGCGCGCGTGCACTTGATTGCCG
>CAYHDD010000212.1:0-5837 GCA_964355195.1 uncultured Rhodoferax sp.
GACAAATTCGCGACAGCGGTGAGCCGTATATCACCCACCCCATTGCGGTTGCCGTCCAATGCGCCGACTGGAAGCTCGATGCCCAGGCGCTCATGGCGGCGCTGCTGCACGACGCGCTCGAAGACTGTAGCGTCTCCAAAGTGGAGCTGATTGATCGATTTGGACCCGCCGTGGCCGAGTTGGTGGACGGACTCACCAAGCTTGACAAGCTGCAATTCAATACGCGCGAAGAGAATCAGGCCGAGTCGTTTCGCAAGATGCTGCTGGCCATGGCCAGGGATGTGCGCGTTATTTTGATCAAGCTGGCTGATCGAAGCCACAACATGCGCACCCTGTCAGATGTACCACGTGAGAAGTGGGCTCGCATTGCGAGCGAGACGCTTGATGTTTACGCCCCTATTGCGCACCGGCTGGGTTTGAATCAGATTTATCGCGAACTTCAGGATCTGGCGTTCTGCCACCTGCGCCCCTGGCGCTACGGAATCTTGTCCAAAGCCGTGACCAAGGCCCGCAGCCGGCGCAAGGACTTGATCCAAAAGGTGCAAAGGGAGGTCGAGGCCGGCTTTGTCGGCAGCGGCATGAAGGTGAAGATCAGCGGTAGGGAAAAGACGCTGCACTCGATCTACCAAAAGATGGATGAAAAGCATCTCAGCTTTGCCCAGGTCACCGACATCTACGGCTTCCGGGTTCTGGTGCCCAGTGTGCTGGACTGCTACACCGCGTTGGGCGTCTTGCACCAGCTCTACAAGCCGGTGCCGGGTCGCTTCAAGGACCACATCGCCATTGGTAAGCTCAATGGCTACCAGTCGCTGCACACAACTCTGGTCGGCCCGTCGGGCGTGACCGTCGAGTTTCAGGTTCGCACAGAGGCCATGCACGTGGTTGCGGAGTCCGGTATCGCTGCCCACTGGCTGTACAAAGTCAACAACCCTCCGGAGGCGACGCAGGGCGAGCGCCTGGGCTCGAAGTGGATCCAGTCGCTGCTCGACATTCAAGACGAAACGCGCGATGCGGCTGAATTTTGGGATCACGTCAAGGTTGACCTGTTCCCCGACGCCGTCTACGTGTTTACTCCGAAGAGCCAGATCAGGGCCATGCCCCGGGGCGCCACGGTGGTCGACTTTGCCTATGCCATTCACAGCAATGTCGGCGACCGCACCCTCTCGGCCCGCGTCAATGGCGAACAGGTTCCGCTGCGTACCGAACTGAAGAACGGTGACGTCGTAGAGATCGTGACGGCACCCGATGCAACGCCGAACCCAGCCTGGTTGAGCTTCGTTCGAACTGCCCGCGCGCGCTCCAAAATTCGCCATCATATGAAGACGCTGGCTCTCACCGATTCCGAAAATTTGGGCGAAAAGATGCTGGCGCAGGCGCTGCGTGCCGAGGGCCTGGAAAGTTTGCCCGGAGGAAGTGCAGCCGACAAGCAAATTTGGGACAAATTGCTGCGTTTCAGCGGCAACAAGACCCGCTCCGAGTTGTTGACCGATATCGGCTTGGGCAAGCGCATCGCCACCATCGTCGCCAAGCGCTTGAGCGCCTTGTTGATCGACAGCGGTGAGAAACCCGATGCCGTTTTGCTCACACGCGAGCGCTATGCCATAAGCCACGCCGGTGGACAGGGCGGTGTCGTACTGGACGGTGCCGAGAATGCATCGGTCTTGTATGCCCGTTGCTGTCGCCCGATCCCGGGCGATGTCATCGTCGGCTACCTCGGCCGCGGCGAAGGTCTGATCGTGCACATAGAAGACTGCGCTGTGGCCAAGAAACTCAAACACAAGGACAGCGAGCGCTTTATCGGCGTTGAGTGGGCGGATGAGCCCACGCGTGCTTTTGAGACTGAAATTTCGGTCACCGTCACCAACGGCACGGGGGTATTGGCGCGTGTCGCAGCGGCACTGGCCGCCGCGGAGGCAGATATCACACATATCAACATGGACAATGACGCTCCCCAGGAAGCAACCGAGCTGCGCTTCGTGGTCGCGCTGCGTGACCGCAACCAGCTTGACGCGGCTTTGCGCAACCTGCGGCGCACCGCGTCCGTCATCAAAGCCGAGCGGGGTAGGTAACGCGAAGCACCTCGATCTCGCTCACACCAACGGGCGTGGTGAGTTGCAGTACGTCACCCACGCGCGCCTTGAGCAGGGTCTTGGCAATCGGCGAAACCCAACTGACCTGATCCCGCGCGCTGTCGACCTCATCAATACCCAGAATGGTCACGCTGCGCTCCCGTCCGGACTCATCCACATAGGCCACCGTCGCGCCGAAGAAAATCTGGTCACTGCCGTGGTGAACCACAGGATCAATGACCTGCGCAATCGACAAGCGTTTTGTCAAGAAGCGAATCCGCCGGTCAATCTCGCGCAGGCGCTTCTTGCCATAAATGTAGTCGCCATTTTCAGAACGATCCCCGTTGCTGGCGGCCCAGTGAACGATTTCCACGACCTGCGGACGTTGGTTGTCAATCAAATCCAGCAGCTCGGCCCGAATTCGCGCGTAGCCCGCACCGGTGATGTAGTTCTTGATGCTGGCGTCTGGAGTCGTCGACGGTGGATCAGCCTCATCCGACTCCTCGGTCTCTTTGGTAAATGCCTTGTTCATTGAAAACTTGCGTGCGAGGCACGGGCACTTCGACGCAATTGTGATGGTGACCACAATCATATGCGTACCGACACACTCAAACGGACATGCCTGAAGGGATAACGGCAACCGAACGGCAACCAGAGAGTGCATTTTGGCCCAGAAAGACAAAAGGGTTAGCATGTACTTACACGCTAACCCTCGTCTTTACTGGTGCGGCTGGCAGGAATTGAACCCACGACCCCTTGGTTCGTAGCCAAGTACTCTATCCAACTGAGCTACAGCCGCTGAGCGGTGGAGTATAGCAGCAAGACTCGCAAAAATGGGTCAGTGCGCTTTTTCCCAGTTCGGCCCAACGCCCACTTCGGCCAGCAGAGGCACCTTGAGTTCAGCGACTCCCGCCATCAGACGCGGGATCTCGTGTCTGAGCCAGTTGACCTCGGATTCAGGCGCCTCAAAGACCAATTCGTCATGCACCTGCATGATCATTTTGATGGCCGGTTTTTCGCTGTCGAGCACCTGTTGTATCTTCACCATGCTGAGCTTGATCAGGTCAGCAGCCGTGCCCTGCATCGGCGCATTGATGGCTGCGCGCTCGGCGCCGCTGCGGCGCGGTCCGTTGGGCGAGTTGATCTCGGGCAGGTAGAGGCGCCGGCCAAACACGGTTTCGACGTAGCCCTTGGCCTTGGCGCTCTGGCGCGTGTGGTCCATGTAGTGGCGCACGCCGGGATAGCGCTCGAAGTAGCGTTCGATGTAGTTCTTGGCTGCCGTGTTGTCAATGTTCAACGCCCGCGCCAGACCATAGGCGCTCATGCCATAAATCAAGCCAAAGTTGATTACCTTGGCATAGCGACGCTGCTCGCTGCTGACCTGCGCTGTGCTGATGCCGAAGATCTCGGCGGCAGTGGCGCGGTGCACATCCATGCCATCGTGAAAAGCCAGCAGCAAGGCGGCGTCCCCACTGATGTGGGCCATGATGCGCAGCTCGATCTGGCTATAGTCGGCGCTGGCAATGACGCACCCCTCTGGTACGACAAAGGCCTCGCGTACACGCCGCCCCTCGACCGTGCGAATCGGAATATTCTGCAAATTCGGATCATTGCTGGAGAGGCGCCCCGTCACCGCCACCGCCTGCGCATAATGCGTGTGCACGCGACCGGTGCGGGGGTGCGCCAACTGGGCAAGTTTGTCGGTGTACGTACCCTTCAGTTTGGCCAAGCCGCGATGCTCCAGAATCTTCGCCGGCAGCGGGTAATCCTCGGCCAGCTTTTCCAGCACTTCCTCGTCGGTGCTGGCGGCGCCGGTGGCCGTCTTCTTCACCACCGGCAGCCCGAGTTTGGTGAAAAAGATGTCACCAATCTGCTTCGGGCTGCTCAAGTTGAAGGGCTGTCCAGCGAGTGCGTGCGCCTCCTGCTCCAGTTGCATGATGCGCACGCCCAGTTCGTGGCTTTGCCTGGCCAATGTTGCGGCATCAATCAGCACGCCGTTGCGTTCGATACGGTAGAGCGCCTCACTGCTGGCGATTTCGAGCTCGTAAATGAAGCGCAGCTTCGGATCGGCACACAACTGCGGCCAGAGCGCCAAATGCACATCCAGCGTCATATCGGAGTCTTCGCACGAGTACTGCGCCGCCCTCGCAATATCGACCTGATCAAAACAAATCTGATTGACCCCCTTGCCGCAAAGATCTTCAAAACTGATACCGCGACGCCCAAGGTGGCGTTCCGCCAGGCTGGCCAGGCCATGCGGCTTGTGCACCTCCAGCACATAGCTTTGGAGCATGGTGTCGTGTACGTAGCCGTGCACCTCTATACCGTGGTTGGCAAACACGTGACGGTCGTATTTGACGTGCTGACCCAACTTCTTCTTGCTGGCATCCTGCAACCAGGGCTTGAGCCGCGCCAGCACCTCAGCGCGCGGCAACTGGGCGGGCGCCGCCGGGTAGTTGTGCGCCATGGCAATATAGGCCGCTTCGCCCGGCCTCAGACTCACGCTGATGCCCACAATTTCGGCGCGCATTTCGTCCAATGAGGTGGTTTCAGTGTCCAGCGCCACCAGGTCGGCAGACTGGATTCTCGCCAGCCAGTCCTCAAAAGCATCCCAGTCAAGAATGCTGGTATAGGAAAGGGTCGTCACTGTCGAGGGTAGCAGCGTGGCAGGCTCAGCGGGGCTGTCAAACAAGTCCGGTTCAGTCACCGGTTTGGTTGCACTGATAGCACGCGCCAAGCCCTTGAAGCCGTACTTCTCGTAAAACTGACGCAGGGCATCGGTGCTCATGGCAGCGCAGGCGAGCCCGTCCAGATTTGGCAAACCGGGCACCCATCCGTTCAAATCACAATCTGTCTTGATGGTCAACAACTGGCGACCCAGAGGCAGCCAGTCGAGCGACTTTCTCAGGTTCTCACCCACCGCTCCCGGCATATTGGCGGCATGGGCAACGACAGCGTCCAGCGAACCAAACTCCTTCAACCACTTGGCAGCGGTCTTGGGACCCACCTTGGGCACGCCAGGCACATTGTCAATCACATCACCCACGAGGGTTTGATAGTCCACCATCAAGCTCGGTGGCACTCCAAATTCTGCTTCAACCCCGGCCACGTCACGTCGCTTGCCGTTCATGGTGTCGATGATCGTGATGTGAGAGTTGACCAACTGCGCCAGGTCTTTGTCGCCGCTGCTGACGATCACCTCGACGCCCTGGCGCGCCGCAGCCACCGCCAGTGTGCCAATGACATCGTCGGCCTCAACACCGGGCACATCCAGCACGCGCCAACCCATCAAGCGGACAACCTCGTGAATCGGTTCAATCTGGCTGCGTAAATCGTCTGGCATCGGGGAACGATGCGCCTTGTACTGGGGATACAGTGCGTCGCGAAAGGTTGGCCCCTTGGCATCAAAAACGCAGGCGGCAAAGTCACTGGGGAAGTCCTTGCGCAGACTCTGCAGCATATTGATCATGATTCGTATGGCACCGGTTTTTTGCACGGTGCCGTCGGGTAACGTGGTACTCATCGAGTCGCCCCCCGCAAAAAAAGCGCGGTAGAGATAGCTCGAACCGTCCACCAGCAGCAGCTTCTTGTTGGTTGATTTAGCGTCATTCATGACCGCATTTTGCCTGTCGCAGAGTCCCTCCCGGTAGACCTACAATCCATCCATGCATTGCACCCCACTTCTTGCTCTCAAACTGTCCCAATTTTTCATTTCCTGATCCATGGCGGTTTACACAGAAGTCTCGACCGACGAGGTACGCGCCCTGC
>CAYHDD010000213.1:0-5806 GCA_964355195.1 uncultured Rhodoferax sp.
GATGCCGTCCAAAAGCTCAGGCACCCCACCGGTGTAGCGCGCCTGACCGGTGATCTGGTCCATACCGATCAGTCCGACTGCGAGTCCGACAAACAAGGCGGTCATACCGCGTAAGGGACTCTGGCCGAGCACGGCACTGACAGTGGTGAAGGCCAGCAACATCAGCATGAAATACTCGGGCGGACCGAGTTTGACGGCGAACTCTGCGACCACCGGCGCAAACAAGGTGACCAGCACCGTGGCGATGGTGCCCGCGACGAACGAGCCAATCGCCGAGGTGGCCAGGGCCGCGCCAGCACGGCCGCTTTTGGCCATCTTGTTGCCCTCCATCGCCGTCACCATGCTGGCGGTTTCGCCCGGTGTGTTGAGCAGAATCGAGGTGGTAGAGCCACCGTACATGGCACCGTAATAGATGCCGGCAAAGAAGATCATGGAGGCGGTGGCATCCACTTTGGCGGTGATTGGCAGCAGCATCGCCACCGCTGTGGCGGGCCCGATACCCGGCAGCACACCGACCGCCGTCCCGAGAGCGCATCCAACAAAGGCCCACAGCAGATTCACCGGCGTTCCAGCCGTGGCAAAACCTTGCAGAAGCTGATTCCAGATGTCCATCAAAGCCACCCGCTTTGTGTCAGTCCGGGCAGATTGATGGCCAGGAATTTCGTAAACATCCAATACACTGGCGCGGCAATCAGGCAGCCGGTGATGCCATCGACCAACCAAGACTTCGGGCCGGTCAGCGTCTGACCCGAGGCCAGACGCAGGCCACGCGCTGCAAACACAAAGCACAGCGCACAACTGAAGATGAAACCGATCGTAGTGATCAGCGCGGCGTTGGCGAGCAGACCGGCCGACATCCAGACAAAGCCCGGCCAGTACGGTGCCCCCTCGCCTGCTGGCTCCTCCATCTCGCGAAAGCCCCCCGTGCGTGCTTCGTAGACCAGAAAGCCACCACACGCCAGCAGAGCGATGGCCACCAGCCAGGGCAAGAAGTTGGGGCCAACCCCAGCGTAGCCAGCTGCCGAGGGAATGCTGATCGCGCCCAGGGACAGGCCCAGGGCGAGCAGGATCACGCCGACGCCGACTAGCGTTTGAAGCGTCCGGGCTGGCGAAAACAGGGGATTCCCGTTCATACTAGCGCTGCCTCGTTAGCTTAGACCATGCCGGCTTTGACCATGGTGGCACGCAGCGCAGCGAAATCGTCATCGACGAATTTTTCGAACTCGGGTCCTGTCATCAGCGCCGAGGTCCAGCTGTTCTTCTCCAGCGACTCAGCCCAGGACTTGGACTTGCTGGCCCTGACGAGGATGTCGGTCAACGCCTTGCGCTGCGCCGCCGTGATGCCGGGCGCACCATAAACACCGCGCCAATTTCCGATCTCGACATTGATGCCCTGCTCTTTCAGCGTCGGGATATTGACGCCCTTCAGGCGCGTGCCCGAAGTGACCGCCACCGCCCTCATTTTGCCGGCGGCAACGTACTCCGACAGCTCGCTGTAACCGCCGCCGCCGATGGTGACGTTGCCACCCAGGATGGCGGCCGTGGCCTCACCGCCGCCACGAAATGCGACATAGTTGACCTTGGTGGCATCGACACCGACTTCACGCGCAATCATCGCGGCGCAGATGTGTTCAGTGGAGCCACGTGAACCGCCACCCCACTTGACGCTGCCGGGGTCTTTTTTGAACTGCTCAATCACTTCCTTCATGCTTTTGAAGGGCGAGTTGGCCGGCAGCACAAAGGCGTTGTACTCGCTGGTCAGGCGTACCAACGGTGTGGCTGAACTCAGCGAGACGGCCGGCTTGCCAGTGATGAGTCCACCCAACATCACAGCCCCCATCACCATCATGGCGTTCGGGTCGCCCTTGCTGGCATTGACAAACTGCGCCAGACCGAGCGCACCGGCGGCGCCACCCTTGTTGTCGTAAGTGACGGTGTCAACAATCTTGGCTTCGAGCATGGCCTTGCCAAGAGCACGGCCAGTGGTATCCCAACCGCCGCCCGGATTGGCGGGGATCATCATCTTGATGTTGGTAGCGGCCAACGCAGAAATTGGCAGACCGGCAGCGGCGGCCAGAGCCGCCATGGACTTGAGAAAGGTATCGCGACGCATGGAAAATCTCCTTGAAGGGGTTGTCACGACTCGATGATGCTCCCACAAGCTGTCAACAAGCTGTCCATCGACCCTAGGGAAAACACCAACGCCGCAGGCCAAGCGGCGCTGCTCGGGATGCTATGGTGTCGGCCATGAAAGTCCTGTTGGTGGAAGACGATCCGGCATTGCGCACGACCCTGTTGCGCTCACTCACGCGACTTGGCTGGAACGTTCAGGTCTGCGCCGATGGCTATGCAGCGCTCGATCAGTGGCGCTCCAGCGTGCCCGATGTGGTGCTGCTGGACTTGAGCCTGCCAGGCATGGACGGACTGCAAGTCTTGGCCCAGGCGCGCCACTGCGGCCTGCGCACGCCGGTCCTGATTCTGACGGCACGCGGCACCGTCGGTGACCGGGTTCTGGGTCTCAATGCGGGTGCCGACGACTACCTGCTCAAGCCTTTTGATCTCGACGAGTTGGAGGCGCGCGTGCGCGCCCTGCATCGGCGGCATACCGAACCCGGCGCCGTGCCCAGTGCCGCCCCCCATCGGTCGGGCCGATTGGCTTATGACCCGACCAGCGGGGCCGTCTACCACCGGGGTCAGGTCCTGGAACTCAGCCCGCGCGAATTGGCTGCGTTGCGCGCCCTGCTGGCTCGCCCCGGACACGCCATCAGCAAAGAGCGCCTGTTTGAGATGGTGTTTCCGGGAGCGACCGAAGTGCAGTTTGAGGCGGTTGAAGTCGTCATCTATCGCCTGCGCAAGAAGCTCACGACCTCCGGCGCCAAGCTGATGACGCTGCGCGGTCTGGGCTATCTGTTGAAGGTGAGCGAATGACCGCGAACAACACCGGGGCCACATCCGGGCGCAGCGCCGGGCCGCCCCAGGCAAGCCCAGCCCCCTCGGGGGGCGGCGCAGTAGGCGCAGCGACAAGCGTGGGGGTTACATCCCTGCGACGCTATCTGCTGGTCGGAATCTTGTTGCCAATCGGCCTGTTCATTCTGATCGACACTTTCAGCCTGTACCGTCAGGCCCTGGCTGCTGTCAACACCGCCTATGACCGCACGTTGTTGGCATCGGCCAAGTCCATAGGCGAGCACATCAGCGCCGATGGTGATGGCGCTGCGGCACGCTTGCGTGCGAGCGTGCCGTACTCGGCGCTGGAGGCTTTCGAGGCCGACAACCGCAGCCGCATGGTGTACCGCATTTCCAACTTGGACGGCGAACTGATAGACGGCTTCGACGCCCTGCGCGCCTGGCGTGGGCGACTGCCGGACCGTGGTCCCTATGCGGCCCTGGTCGACTTTTATGACGACATCTACCAGGGCGATCCGGTGCGCGTGGCCGTTTTGCTGCAACCGGTCGCCATGCAGCAGGCGCGCGCCATGGCGGTGGTGCAGGTCGCCGAAACGCTGGAGCTGCGCCATACCCTGGCACGCCACATCCTGATCGACACCCTGTGGCGGCAGGTTGCGCTGGTCTCCATCATTGCGCTGGTGGTGGTCTGGGTGGTGCAACGGGCAACGCGCCCGGTGCGCCGCTTGAGCCGCCAACTGCAGGCACGACCCGACGACGACCTGACCGCCTTGCAAGCGCCCGACGCGCCGCGCGAGTTGATTCCGCTGATTGAGGCAACCAACAGTCTGATGGCACGCCTGCAGCAGTTGCTGGACCACCAAAAGCGTTTTGTGCGCGATGCGTCACACCAGTTGCGCACGCCGCTGGCGGTGCTCAAGGTTCAGGTCCAGTCTGCCCTGCGCGGCGACGTGGAGCCGCAACAGGCCTTGCGGGAAATCAGTGACACCGTGCAGCGCGCCACCCGACTGGCCAACCAGATGCTGTCGCTGGCCAAAGTAGCGCAGTTGGCACAGCAGGCTCCAGAGGGCACCGTGGATTGGGCACTGGTGTTGCGCGAGGTCGCCCTGGACATTTCACCGTTGATCGCTGAAAAGGACCTCGACTTCGAGATTTCAACCCAGCCTGCGCCGATTCGAACCGAAGACTGGATGCTGCGCGAACTCTCGCGCAACCTGCTGCAAAACGCGATTGCCCATACGCCCGCACAGTGTGCCGTGAAGGTGAAATTGGCGTGCGACGGGCCCCTCGCGACACTGACCGTGAGCGACTCCGGACCCGGCATTTCAGCGGTGCTGCGCGAGCGCTTGTTTCAACCCTTTTCATCAGGAACACCGGGCTCGGGTTCCGGTCTCGGGCTGGTCATTTGCCAGGAAATCGTTCACACTCTGGGCGGAAGCATTCGATTGGACAATCGCGAAGAATCGGGCCAAGTGGCAGGCCTCGACAGCCAAGCGAAACTGCCCTTGTCCAAAGTTATAAACTAGCGCTACCCTACCCGTTAAGGAAGCCTCCCGATACGATCAGTGCGCAGAAGCCCGAGTCAGCCATGAATACCAGACACAGCCGAACCCTTGATTTCCCGCAACTCAACTTCGTCGAAGATGAACCCCAGACCCGGCGCATGTCGCTGCAGGAGTTGCCGCGCCAGTACCAGATCGACAGCCAGATGGCGATCATTCGGGCCCATCACGAGCGCATCGCGAAGGCGATCGAGGTCTTCTGGGGTCACAAAGAGTGCATTGACTACATGCAGCAGCTGGTGCTCAGTGGTGATGATGAGGGCGGCAAGGCACGGGTCGGTTTCAAGCGCGAAGTGCTGTCCGCCCTGATCAACCTCACCTCGCTGCATGAACTCAAAGAGAACCAGTGATTCCCGTCGCTGCCTGAACCGTTTTCATCCTTCCCAAACTGGAGTCATTCATGAACCGTGAAGTTGTTGTTGTCAGCGCCGTGCGTACCGCCATCGGCACCTATGGTGGTAGCCTGAAAGATATTCCCCCGACCGAGTTAGCGGCGCAGGTCGTGCGCGAGTCACTGCTGCGCGCGCGAGTGGACGGCAACGACGTTGGTCATGTGGTCTTCGGCCATGTCGTGAACACCGAACCGAAGGACATGTACCTGTCGCGTGTGGCGGCTGTCCAGGGCGGCTGTGCGCAGGCCACGCCGGCCTTCAACGTCAACCGTCTGTGCGGCTCAGGCCTGCAAGCCATCATCTCGGCCAGCCAGGCGATCCTGCTCGGCGATGCTGACATTGCCATTGGCGGTGGCGCCGAGAACATGAGCCGCGCGCCCTATGCCAGCCTCAACATGCGCTGGGGCGCGCGCATGGGCGACTGCAAGTTGATCGACATGATGGTGGGGGCGTTGCACGATCCGTTCCAGAACATTCACATGGGGGTCACGGCAGAGAACATTGCCGCCAAGTGGGGCATCAGCCGTGAAGAGCAGGACGCCATCGCTGTGGAGAGCCACCAGCGTGCCCAACGCGCCACCGAGGCCGGCTACTTCAAGACACAGATCATGCCGGTCATGCTCAAGAGCAAGAAAGGCGAGCTGGCCTACGCCACCGATGAGCATTTCCGACCCAACTGCTCGATGGCCGACATGGCCAAGTTGAAGCCAGCGTTCTTGAAGGAAAACGGTACCGTCACGGCTGGCAACGCTTCCGGTATCAACGACGCGGCCGCCGCGCTGGTGCTGATGGACTCCGCCACCGCGCAGGCGCGCGGCCTCAAGCCGATGGCTCGGCTGGTCGCCTATGCGCACGCTGGTGTCGATCCCAAGTACATGGGCATCGGTCCGGTGCCGGCCTCGCAACTGGCGTTGAAGAAGGCAGGCTTGAGTGTCAGTGACCTCG
>CAYHDD010000214.1:0-5797 GCA_964355195.1 uncultured Rhodoferax sp.
CGCCCAAAACCCATTGCAATACTTGCCTTCATGCAATTGAATTTCCTATCCGTGGTAGAGCAGGATCAGGGCGGCATTTTGGCGTGCTACGGCGTACTCAGGATCGATTTTCAGTGCAGCGCGGCAGCACGCCAACGCCTCGTTCATTTGCCCCATCGCTTTTAACGCGACGCCAAGGTTGCTCAGCGCAGCGACGAATTCTGGCTTGATTGCCAATGCGCGGCGGTAGCAGTCTGCGGCCATTTCCAGCTGGCCCTGCGCTTTAAGGGCGTTGCCCAGATTGAAGTGGGCTTCTGGCTGGTCCGGGCGTTGCGCCAATGCAAGTTGCAGGCAAACCTGCGCCTCGTGGTACCGCCCAAGATCGCACAGCACATTGCCCAGGTTGGACTGCGCGCCCTCCCAGTCAGGCTTGCACGCCAGCACCTGGCGGTAGCTGCCCGCCGCTGCTTCGAGTTGTTTGAGTGCCTGTTGGGCAAGGCCCAGTTGAAAGTGCGCCTCGACCAGTGCGGGGGCAAGCTGCAGTGCGCGCTGCAAGCTGACAAGCGCCTCGTCCAGTTGGCCCAAATCAATCAATACCTTGCCCAGTCCCAAGTGGGCTTCGACCAAATCGGGTGCCAGGGCAACTGCCTGGCGATAGCTGGCCGCGGCTGGTTCGACCTGGCCTAGCGCCTTGAGCGCGTTGCCCAGGTTGTTGTGTGCCGCAGCTAGCGTCGGCGCAAGCGCGAGCGCCCGGCGACAGCTGGCCAATGCATCGTCAAACTGCCCCAGATCGGCTTGCGCAACCCCCAGGTTGTTGAACGCTTCGGGGTCATCAGGAAGCATCTCGGCAGCGCGTTGCAAGGCAAACAGGGCAGGCTTCTTCTGGGCCTTGAGGGCCGCCCCCAGCAACTTCCAGACAAAGCCGGTCTCGGGCCATTTTGCCGTCAGCACGCCCGCCCGGCGCTCTACCTCGGCGTAGTGTCCGGCTTGGAACAATGTGATGAGCAAGCCGCATTCAACTTCGATGGAGGCGTTTGGGCCGGGCGTGATGCGCATAGATCCTAAGCCCGAGGAGTCAGTGTGCCGCTTTGTTCGCGGATCGATTTGGCAATCAAGGTGCTGGAAATGCCCGGCGTGTGGGGTGCATAGATCACTGCAATCTGTCGCTCTGCCAGGGCGGCCCCGAGCCGACTCCAGCGGGCGCTACCCCGCCACTCGCCACCGGCGGCGACGCAATCTATGCCACAGGCGGCTATCCAGGCAGCCGCAGCCCCGGCCTCCTCGGTCGACACCGGCAGCAGGGTGACGTGGTCTATCCAGCCCAGGCCACGCAGCATTTCGAGCCGCTGCTCTTGCGCAATGACCGGGGTTGCGCCCTTGCCGTGTAACACCAGCGCGTCCGGCCAAACCGCCACGCTCAAGAGCTCGCCTTGGCGCCGGGCAAACTGCAAGTAGCGCAGGTGCCCAACGTGAAACAGGTCAAAAACGCCGATGGCCAGGACATGCTTCATGGGCGCTGCGGCTCCCCGCTGGGGCACATTGCCGCCCGCAAATGGGCCTCTATGCGCTGCAACAGGCTGTCTTGTGGCAGGTGGCGCAGTAGTTGGCGCGCCATGGATCGTGCGCGGTGCAAGCGACCGCCTTTCCAAAAATCATGGAGGCGAGCGTAGCCGAAGCACTGTGTAAGTGGGGCAAAACCGCGCAGATTGCGGGCTGAAATGGCGGTATCAAACTCTGGGTCAGGGGTGCGCCAGTCACCATACAGTGCGCTCAGCCAGGCGTGCGGTTGGTCGAGCGCCCATACCGTGCCCGCCGCACACTGTTCCTGGTGCACCGCAAAAGGTGGGTACTCGGTGACGCGCTGCCATTCCCAAGGCGCGCCAATCTGCCAGAAGCCGCCCAGCAGCAGGCCCGAGCCTGCTTCCAGCCGCACACCGCAGACATCCAGAATGTTGCCGCTGGCCGGGTGGCTGAAGGCAACCGGGTTGCACAGGCGCATGGGGTTGGCATCTGGCAGCCAGCCCTGCCCTTGCAGGCAATGACTGACCCTTTGCACGTCTTCGAAGGGCACCACAATGTCAAGGTCTTTGTCGAAGGGTAGCAACTGGCCGTCGCGCTGCAGACCCAGAAGCGTGCCGGCCATGGGGCAGGCGCGCAGGCCCGTCCGGGCCAAATTGGCGAGGGTTTGCCACAGCAGGGCTTCGCGCCCCTTTGGTGCGGGTTGCGGCGCACTGGGTGCCGCCGGAGCGACTGTCACGCTGGCCAGGCGCAGGGTCAGCGCATGCCGAAAGTGTTGCACGGCGCGTGGCAGATCGCCCTGGTAGGCGAGCGACTGCGCCAATCCGCTTTGCGCCAGGATATCGGAGGGATCGAGCCGCAGCACGGCTTCAAATTGAACAATGGCCTCTGGCTGCTGCCCGATTTCCTGCAACATGCCCGCCAGATTACGAAGCGCCTCGGCATCACCGGGCGCGCATTGCACGGCCCGGCGCATGGCAGCCAGGGCGAGCAATTTTTCACCGGCACGCTGGTGCAGCAAGCCCAAGACCTTCCAGCCAAAAACATGCAGCGGATAGCGAACCGTGAGCGCCAGCGCTGCGCCAAGGCCTTGCTCCAGCCGGTTTTGCGAAAAATGTGCAAGCACCGAGCTGCGCTCCAGCGCGTCCGGCTGGGCCATGGCTGGCTCGCTGCTCGTGGACATCACCCGTCAGAAAGTACGTGGCATGGGCGCACCAAGCGTGCTGCCGCGTGGAATCGGGCATCTGGCGCGTCGAATAGCCGGTATGCAGGGAGAGTCACCCACGCTGTAGCACGAGCCGGGTAAACGCCAGGAATTCATGCAGGTGGTTGGTAATCACACTTGCCAGAATGGGCTGCATCAGACTTTGGTAGTCGTGCACCGCGATGTTGCGAAACGCCACCATGCGTTTGAGTGCTTCAGCCAAGGGCAAATCAATCCAATGGGTTCGGGCCAGCAGGTCAAAAACGTCTCGTGCACTTTGGGGTACACCCAATTTTTCGCGCCGCACCAGGTGCTGTCCCATGTCGAGCACGGCTTCGCAAGCGCGCTGGATGTTCAGGATGGCGGCATCCTGGCGGGTGAAGTTCGTCGCGAAGCTTGTCGGGTCAGCTTCGTACTCTTCGCGGGCACGGGCCACGCAACGCTCCACGATAGCCGTCTTGTTGATCAACACGTCATCAGGCATAGATCTTTCCGGTACGCTGGATGTCGGCCAGGAGGGGCGCTCGTGCCTCGTCCAAAGCCGTCTTCTCGCTCAACACAAAGGTCTCAAATAAGTTGGCTTGCAAGCCAATAGACCACAAGACCCGACCCGTGGTGATGACCTGGTATTGCATGACGGTGGAGGCTGCGCGCAGGTCTAGCAGGTCTACCGGGCAGTCGACCACATCGGCCAGTTGGCTGGTCAAATCCCACAAGACCAGTGGGTCGGCATAGCCCGCAACCAACACCGCCAGATCGAGGTCACTGTGCGCACCGGCTGTACCCTGCACTTGACTACCAAACGCATAGATGGCCATTGCGTTTGGCAACCTCGCTCGAACGGTCGCCACTAGGGACCTGTGCGCTTGGCCCGCCGCGTCGCGCAGGTCAGGGGTGGGTTGGGTCATGGTGAAGGTATTTGAAAACTGCAAATACAGTGTAGCGCCTCTTGCAAGCTGCGTTGGCTGGCACCCTTGTCCGGAAGCAGCGCAAAGCTTCAACAGCTGAAAGCTGTAGGGCTTGCAAAGCTGATTTGATCAAGCACAAAAACTTGCCACCCTTTCCGCCAAAACATCGGCATCGGCTGTCGCGGTTTCCAAGCGCACATCGGGCGCCAGCGGTGCCTCATATGGGCTGTCAATGCCGGTAAAGTTTTTCAGTTCGCCACGCCGCGCCTTGGCGTACAAGCCCTTGGTGTCACGTTGCTCACATGTGGCGAGAGGCGCATCGACAAACACCTCAATGAATTCACCCGGCGCAAACAGGCTGCGCGCCAACTCGCGGTCGAGCCGAAACGGCGAAATGAAAGACACCAGCACCACCAGGCCCGCATCGACCATGAGCTTGGCAACTTCGGCCACGCGGCGGATGTTCTCGACCCGGTCGGCTTCGGTAAACCCCAGATCGCGGCTCAGCCCATGGCGCAGGTTGTCTCCATCCAGAATATAGGTGTGCCGACCCTGCGCATGTAAGCGCTTTTCCAGCAGGTTCGCGATGGTCGATTTGCCCGAGCCCGACAGGCCGGTAAACCAGACGCAGCGCGGCGTCTGCTGCAGGCTGGCAGCGCGCGCGGCGCGGTTGACCGTCAAGGTCTGCCAGTGGATGTTGGCCGCACGGCGCAGTGCAAAGACGATCATTCCGGCAGCCACGGTCTCAAAGCTCAGCTTGTCGATCAGGATAAAGCCACCCAGCGTGCGGTTGCTGGCATAAGACGCAAACACCACCGGCTGCGAGAGCGACAGGTTGACCAATGCAATCTCGTTCAGGCCCAGGGTCTTGGCCGCCAGGTGGTTGCCACTGTCAATGTCTTCGCGGTACTTGATGTCGGTGACGCTGGCGGAGACCTCCTGGGTGTGCAGCTTGAGCCAATACGAGCGCCCGGGCAGCAGTGCTTGCGCGCTCATCCACAGCAAGCGCGCCTCGAACTGGTCCGCCACTTCTGGCGCATCATCAGCGGCCACCAGCACGTCGCCACGCCCTGCCGCTACTTCGTCGGCCAGCGTCAAGGTGATGGCATCGCCCGCAGCGGCTCGATCGGTCTCGCCCTGCCAGACCACGATTGATTTAACCTGCGTAGTCACGCCCGAGGGCAACACCCTGACCCGGTCGCCCGGTCGCACCCTGCCCTGCGCCACGCGCCCGCAAAAGCCCCGAAAATCGGCGTTGGGTCGGTTGACCCACTGCACCGGCATTCTGAACGGTGCCGCTTCATCTTTGGTTTCAAGCTCGACCTCGACCTGATTCAAATACGTCAGCAGCGACGGGCCTGTGTACCAGGGTGTCTTGGCGCTGAGGGTCAACACGTTGTCGCCCTCCAGCGCCGAGAGTGGAATCGCCTGGACCGACGCAAAGCCCAGCTCAGCGGCAAAAGCCCGGTAGTCGGCCTCTATGCGATCGAACACGGCCTGCTCGTACGCCACCATGTCCATCTTGTTGATGGCCAGCACGATACGGCGCAAGCCCATCATGGCGACGATGCGCGAATGGCGCCGCGTTTGCGTCAGTACGCCTTTGCGCGCATCGACCAGGATGACGGCCAGTTGTGCCGTCGAGGCGCCGGTTGCCATGTTGCGCGTGTACTGTCCGTGGCCGGGGGTGTCGGCCACAACAAACTTGCGCTGCGCCGTGGCAAAAAAGCGGTAGGCCACATCGATCGTAATGCCCTGCTCGCGCTCGGCCTGTAGGCCGTCCACGAGCAAGGCCAGGTCAGTGCGCTCACCCTGCGTTCCGTACTTTTTCGAGTCAGACGCAATCGCTTGCAACTGGTCGTCAAAGATGCAGTTGGCTTCCAACAGCAAGCGCCCGATCAGGGTCGACTTGCCATCGTCCACGCTGCCACAGGTGACGAAGCGCAGCATGGCCTTGTCGGTCGCGGTGACCATCAGAAGTAGCCCTCCTGCTTCTTCTTCTCCATTGAGCCGGGCTGGTCCGAGTCAATCAGGCGGCCCTGGCGCTCGGAGGTATGGGCGGCAAAGGTCTCGGCGATGATGGCATCGAGCGTGGCCGCTGTGCTCTCGATAGCGCCGCTCAAGGGATAGCAGCCCAACGTACGAAAGCGCACCAGGCGCATCTGAGGTGTCTCACCGGGTTCAAGGG
>CAYHDD010000215.1:0-1513 GCA_964355195.1 uncultured Rhodoferax sp.
GCGTTGCCACCATCCAGGCCCTGGGCGGCACCGGCGGCCTGAAGGTTGGCGCCGACTTTTTGAAGCACCTGAATCCGAACGCCAAGGTGCTGATCAGCGACCCGAGTTGGGAAAACCACCGCGCGCTGTTCAGCAACGCGGGCTTCACAGTCGAGAGTTACCGCTACTACGACGCCGCCACACGCAGCCTCAATTTTGATGGCATGCTGGCCGACTTGAAAGCCGCGACTGCCGGCACGGTGATCGTCCTGCACGCCTGCTGTCACAACCCGACTGGCTACGACATCACGCCCGAGCAGTGGGACCAGGTTGTAGCCGTGGTCAAAGCCAATCAACTGACCGCCTTCCTCGACATGGCCTACCAGGGCTTTGCCGATGGCCTCTCCGAAGATGGTGCTGTGGTGCAGAAGTTTGTTGCGGCCGCGCTGACCTTCTTTGTCTCGACCTCGTTCAGCAAGAGCTTCAGCCTCTACGGCGAGCGTGTCGGTGCTCTGAGTGTCCTGTGCGACAACAAGGAAGAAGCGAGCCGTGTGCTGAGCCAGCTCAAGATCGTCATTCGCACCAACTACAGCAACCCGCCCACGCATGGCGGCGCCATTGTGGCCGCCGTGCTGGCCAACCCCGAATTGCGCGCCCTGTGGGAAAAGGAACTCGGCGAGATGCGCGTGCGCATCAAGAGCATGCGCCAAAGGCTGGTTGACGGCCTGAAGGCAGCCGGTGTCAAGCAAGACATGAGCTTCATCACCAGCCAGGTCGGCATGTTCAGCTATTCAGGTCTGAGCAAAGACCAGATGGTGCGCCTGCGCAACGAGTTTGGCGTCTACGGCACCGACACCGGCCGCATGTGCGTGGCCGCGCTGAACAGCCGAAACATCGACTACGTCTGCGCCTCGATCGCCAAGGTGATTTAAAACCTAATTGGCTGCGAAGCAGTACAAGAGTCCGCCGCCACCGGTGGCTTTGAGTTGCGCCAGACCGCAGCCACGGGTGGCGTGCGACGAGTTCCACGACTTGGCCGGTGCCGACTCATCCAGACCGGTTCGATCATGGTGACCGACGATAGCTGAGCCCTCGGCACCGCTGGTCCAGTTGCTGCAGGTGCTGTCCTTGCCGTCGGTCATCGCCCGGCCGTCGGGGGTGGAGCCAGTCAGGATGTCGTGCACGTTGACGGCGTCGCCGCGACCACTGATGACCTGACCGCTTTCGGTCAGCGAAGTGAGTTTTCCAAGTTTGTTGCTGCCATGCAGTTCCTCGACATTGCTGGCAACCACCTCACCTTTGACGTTTTGCCAGGGACCCCGGCCGATGCGGTCGCGTGCGTTAATGGCGCTCGCACCAGCGCTGGCCGTGGTGCTCAGGTAAGCCCGCCAGTTGCGCCCCGAGGCACCCGCCTTCGCCGCCAGCGCGGTGCAGTGCGCATCAGCACCCGCCAGACCACCCAAGTCAGCACCCTTGCCCGGATTGACGCTGGTGAGAAAGAAGCTCATCGGATTGACCGGAGCTGAGGGCTGCG
>CAYHDD010000215.1:1613-5796 GCA_964355195.1 uncultured Rhodoferax sp.
GGATTGACGCTGGTGAGAAAGAAGCTCATCGGATTGACCGGAGCTGAGGGCTGCGTGGAGCAGGCGCTCAAAGCGGCGACCGTGGCAACAGCGCCCACGAAAAGTATTCTTTTGACCGGATACATGAACAGCTCCTTCTTGTGGTGGGTCGGAACTCGACCTGGGAGGGAAACTCTAACCGATTGCCGCTCCAGTCACTGCCCAAGGCACGCTAAAGCCATGATCGGGGCGGGGGCATTTGGCGCCACGACCAGCGACGCATTTGGCGTCTGCCTGGAAGCGTCGTGCTCGGATGCTCAAAAACGCAAGTCCCTGATGTCGGCCGAAATCGCGATCTTTCCCTTGGCAAACTGGGCACGGTATTTGTCGAGCTGTCGGAGGTCATAGAGGTAATTCACCATCAGGCCGTAAGACTGCTTGAGCCCCTTGGGCGATGGATCACCAAACCAGTTCAGACGCTCAACGCGTGCCCCATTGCCGAGATGAAAACGTGCTACCAGATCGATCGGTTTACCTTCCACTTGCGCTTGCGCCAGGTAGTAGGCGGCACACCTCATCAGCATCTGGCGCAATGGTGATTTGAGCTCCAGTGTCTTCACCTCCTGGAAAGCGACCAGGAGTTGCTGTGCGCTCGGCGACTCGCAGCCCAGCGCCTGTCCCAACTCGGGGCGTTCCTTCTCGTCGAGCTGGCCCAGCATGAGCGCCGCATTCGACTCCAGCCAGCCGCGAAATCCGGGGATTGGCGACAGCGTGGCAAAGGTCTTGAGGTTGCTAAATTCGTCCTTCAGGGTTTCCACCACGCGCTTGATCAGCGAGTCGCCAAAACTGACGCCGCGCAGCCCCGGCTGTGTGTTGCTGATGGAATAGAAGATGGCCGTGTGCGCCTTGCTCAGATCTTCAGCAGCGGCCGACTCGTCGAGCAACGGCATGATCGCCTGGGGCAGCTCGTGCAGCAGTGCCACTTCAACAAATATGAGCGGCTCGTTGAGCAACTTTGGATGAAAGAAGCCGTAGCAACGGCGGTCCGAATCGAGTCGATTCCGAACGTCGTCCCAACCGCGAATGTCGTGCACGGCTTCATAGCGGATCAGCTTCTCGATGAGCGAGGCAGGTGAGTCCCAGCTGATGCGGCGCAGTTCCAGAAAGGCCACATCAAACCAGCTGGAGAACAGATTTTCCAGCTCTGCATCAAGTGCCAGCAAGCGCTTTTCGGTCCTCAACTGCGGCAGCAGTTCAGCGCGTAAACCAACCAGAAACCGAACGCCGCCGTGGAACGCGGCAAAGCGCTGCAGCAACTTCTGTCGCGGCGACACCAGCGCGCGGCGCAGGCTGATCTCAGCGGCACCTTCGTCCACAGTGTGCTGGGCTGCGTCGTACTGCGCGCGCGCCGCCCTGACTCTGATCGGGTCGGGCGCAAACTGCTCGCTCATCAGCAAGCAGCAGTCGCGCCGTTGGGCCGGTGTAGCAGCAGCGTAGGCAAGGGCAAACTCCCTGGCACGGCGCCCACCCTCCACCTCGCTGATCTGCTGGTCTAGCACCGCGTGCAAATCAGTCAGTGTGCGACGTAGTTCCCGTGGCGACATGGCCTCGCCCTTGCGGCGCAATGTACCGACGAGGCGTTTGTGGGTGGTGCGCTCCTGAGCCGTGCCCGTGCTTTCGCTAGCGCCCGCGTCAAGGGCCTTGATGGCCGTTTGGCCCGCGGCGCCCAGGATCGGCTCGGTGACCCGACTCTTCTTGCTGCCGGCTGTAGGCAGCAACTTTGAGACACTTCGACTGATCCACTCGGACGTATTCATGTTTTCTCCCGGCGCGGCTTGTTGGGCTGGCCAACGGCGCTGATCCCAGATCAAGACCACTTGGCGAACCGGCAACAGTTATCATATTGTCGTTCGACTCCAGTGCGTCGGTCGATCCTCTTGAGCAGCTCGCAGTCGCGATGACGCAAATGAACAACATCCCGGAGATCTTGAAATGCATCGCCTGACCTTGGCAGTTGTCGCAGTGCTCAGCCTGGCGGCAAGCAGTGCCTGGGCTTGGAGCAACCACAGCTTTGCCGCCTACCGCGCGTTTGAAAAAATGCCAGAAGTGGCAAATGCTGCACCGCTGCAGGTGGAGCCGCTGGAAGTCTTTCTCAAGTCACAACAGCAGGCGCTCGAAACCCTGCTCCAGATCCAGGAGCAATGGGCACTCAGCCACCTCGATGTCTACCCACCGCGTCCCGCCAAATTGATCTTTCGGGCGGATCCAAGCCAATCAGACGAGACACGGCGCAAGGCATTTCTGATGGCACTGCGCGTCGCACCCAACAGCAAGTTTGCGCTTTATTTTCAACTCGATCCGTGGACTACAGCCCCCGAGTCGGCACGCTTGCTACCCGTATCGGCAGTCAACACGCTGCCCGAACAAGCCAACTCAAAATACCGCTTCGTCGGCCTGAAGGCCGGTGACAGCGTCCCGGCGCTGGCCGTGCTTGCCTCGGCCAGCGACGAACCCGACTACGGTCTGGACATCAATCTGTGGTCAGACAGCCCCTCCGACTGGGGCAAGAACTATGGCTTTGAGACGCAGCCCTTCGGCAACCCGGCGCTGTACTTCTCGACCCAGGCACCGTTTCACATGGGCTTCTACCACGAGGACCGGATCCTCTATCTGGCCGCTCCCTTCATCAAGAAGACGTTTCCCATGATGCGGGTTCACCAGTTCAGCAGCCTGGCGGCGCTCGCCTTTCGCAGCGGCCATAACTATTGGGGCTGGCGCTTCACGGGCCTGGCCTTGCACTATCTACAGGACTTGACCCAACCCTACCACGCCAACCTGTCACCAGGCAATGCCTCAAGCAAGTTGATCGCCATCAATCTGCTGGCCATGGCCGGCTTTCCCAAGTGGAAGGACGAAATGATTGTGTTGCTGTCGAACCGCCACCTGGCGCTGGAAAAATACCAGAATCAACTGCTTTTCAACGCCGCCCAGGCGCAAAGGGAAGGCGCGGTCGAAAAGGCACTACGCAGCCCCGAGCAGGACGGCAAGTACCCCGCCTGGTCTGACCTGTACACACGCGACGTGGTGGCACGTCAGTCCTACGCCCTCGGCGTGCGCCTGACTGAAGTTCTGCTGAGCGCACTGCCGCCTCGCTATGTGTCCGACCCGAGCTTTGATTTTGGTGTCAAAGAGTCGGGCGTCAATCTGGTCAGTGAGCTCAGCACCCAAGAAGCCGCCAAGCGCGCTCGACTTGACACTTTGCTCGAAGAACTGCTCGGGAATTTCGGTGCACACAGTCGCAATCTGGTGCGTGGTGTGCTGAAGACCGGCAGCGCGCGGTGAGTCGGCGCAACGCGCGCCGTCCCTTCCAGTCGGGGCCCTGGCACCCTCTATGGACGGCGTGTCGCCGTTCAGCGACCACGGGTTTACCCCTCGTATTGACCATTCTCAAATTTGATTTGGATCAGAACTTCACCTCACCTTCGAGATGATACTAGCGCCGTCCTGTCGGTGGCATGCGAGCAGACGGGTCGTGGCAAGCACTGGGTCACACCGGGATGTCCCCCAAGTTAACCGGCACTGGCCGGATCGATATGAAGGCGAATGCAATGTCCAATTTTGAGATCGTGACGCGAGAGGATTTCTCTGACGTTACCTATCTGCTCGAGGTGCACCATCCAATGATGGCCAAGGCCGCCAAGCCGGGGCAGTTCGTCATTGTGATGCTCAACGAACACGGCGAACGCATTCCCTTGACGATCGCCGATTTTGATGTCAAGAAGGGCACCATCACGCTGGTCATCCAGGCGGTGGGCAAGACAACCCGTCAAATGCAGCAGGAGTGCCGAGTCGGCACCACGCTTTACGGCATGGTCGGGCCGATGGGTGTACCCAGTCCGATCAGTCACGCCCGAAAAGTTGTCTGTGTGGGCGGTGGTTTGGGGGTAGCCCCCATTTTTCCGCAGGCACGCGGCTTCAAGGACAGTGGCGCCTACGTCATCGCCGTGCTCGGTTTCCGGAGCAAGGATTTGGTCTTTTGGGAAGACAAATTTCGCGACTGTTGCGATGAGTTGATCCTGTGCACCAATGACGGATCGGCTGGCATGAAGGGCATGATTACCGATGGCATCAAACTGGCCATGTCGAATCACGCCGACATCGAGGAAGTCGTCGCGATCGGACCGCCGGTGATGATGAAGGCCTG
>CAYHDD010000216.1:0-5793 GCA_964355195.1 uncultured Rhodoferax sp.
CGCTGAGCATCAGCACCACCGAGGCGATGCCGATGATGATGCCCAGCATGGTCAGCGCGGTACGCAGGCGATTCGCCGCCAGCGAGCGAAACGCTTCAAGCAGAATTTGTGCCAGACTCATGCCCACCCCCACGCTCGGCACTTCGTGTCCTCGCTGCCCCTCAAAGGGGCGCGAGCTTGCTTGGGGCGGCCCGGCGCGGCCCTCATGCCGCCACCTCCAAACGCTCATCCTGCGGCGCGCCGTCGTAAACAATAACGCCGTCTTTCAACTTCACCAGGCGTTTGGCGTGGCGCGCTACGTCCTGCTCGTGTGTGACGATGACAATCGTCAGCCCCTGCTCGCGGTTGAGTTGACCGATCACCTCCAGCACCTCTTGTGTCGTCTTGGTATCCAGATTGCCGGTGGGCTCGTCGGCCAGCAGCAGGGGTGGCCGGTTCACCAGCGAGCGGGCAATTGCCACGCGCTGCTGCTGGCCACCGGACAACTGGTTCGGCATGCGGTGTCCGAGCGCGCCAAGCCCGACCTGCTCCAGCACTTCAAGCGCGCGCTTGCGGGCGACGCCGCGCCCCTGCCCGGCATAGAGCAGGGGCAACGCCACGTTCTCCAGCACATTCATGCGCTTCAAGAGATTGAAGCTCTGAAACACAAAACCGATGGTGCGGTTGCGCACCGTGGCATGCTGCGCGGCGCTAAGGTCGGTCACCTCCTGCCCATTGAGCCGGTAGTGCCCGCCGTCAGCGCGGTCCAGCAAGCCCAGCAGGTTCATCAATGTGCTCTTGCCTGACCCGCTCGGCCCCATCAGCGCCAGATAGTCACCCTGCCGCACGTCCAGGTCAATGTCAAACAGCACCGGCGTGACGACATCACCGGTGCGGTAGCTCTTGCAGATACCGGACAGTTCGATCAGGCTCATTTCTTGGCGGCCGGGTCTGCCATGCGCGTGATGACCTCGTCACCGGGCTTCAAATCGCCGCTGATGAGTTCGGTAAAGCGCGTATTGGCGATCCCGATGGTCACTTCATGCAGCTTGGGCACCTGCTTGTCGCCGACGGTGTAGACGCGGTAGACCTTGCGTCCGGTGCGCGTCGCGGTGAGTACGCGGTCGTCGTCGGCACGCGCCTTGTCTTCACTTGATGCAGGAGCCGAGGCGGCACTCGCCGCCGCCCTGGCCCCTTTGGCTTTCAGACTGTCTTCATCGGGTCGAAAACGCAGTGCGGCCGTCGGCAGGCGGATGACTTTCGGTTTGGTCGACACCACGATGCGGGTCTGCGCCGTCATGCCGGGCTTGAGCAACTCCTCGGGGTTGGCCACATCCACAATGATGGTGTAGGTCACGACGCCCTGCGTGCTGGCCGAATTGAGCCGGAACTGCTGCACCACGCCCTCGAACTCACGCTCCGGGTAGGCATCGACCGTGAAATGCACGACCTGGCCGGCCTTGATGAGCCCGACATCGGCCTCGCTGACGTTGGTCTGGATTACCATCTGGCGCAAGTCACGCGCCAGCAAATACAAATCAGGTGTCTGAAAACTCGCTGCCACGGTTTGCCCAACATCGGTATTGCGGCGAATCACGACACCGTCAATCGGCGAACGAATCACCGAGTTGTCCAGATCGGTCTGCGCTGACTCTACCTGGGCGCGCCCGAGCTCGACATTGGCTGTGGCGGCGTCCACTTCGCGTTTGCCCTGGTCCAGCGTCAAGGCCGAGATAAAGCCCGCCGCCACCAGCTTCTGGTTGCGCTCGAAAGTGGCGCGCGCCAGCACCAGCGACGCCTCGCTGGCGGCCACCTGTGCCTTGGCCTGGCGCAAGCGCGCCTGCAAGTTGGCCGGATCCAGACGCAACAGCACCTGGCCTTTCTTGACGTGGTCGTTGAAATCGGCACGCCGCTCCAGCACCGTGCCGCTGACCTGGGTACCCACATTGACGGTGATCACCGGCTGCAAGGTGCCGGTGGCCAGAACCACTTGCGTGATGGCGCCCTCGTCAACCGCGGCGCTACGGTATTTGGGCTCCTCCGGCTTGGGGTTCTGCCGCATGTAGAACAGCCCTCCTCCAACGACGACTGCCAGCACGCCCGCCCCGATGATGCTTCGCTTGACCCAGGTTTTCATAGTTGTCGCCCATTCCCTCGAATGGCGAAAGTGTAAGCGCCGCGACACTGCACGGCGCACCAGCTCGGAGACGGGTCACAGCCGAATCACGGACCAGGCGCTGCGCCAAGCCTTTTGACACTGCCTGAGCCAGCTACCGACTGCGTCACAGCGGCGTCGCCGAAGTACGCGACATCGCCCGAACCGGCGACGCTGACGTTGAGCGTCTGACTGGCCCAGACCTTGGCGCTGCCCGAACCCGCAATGCTGATCTTGACCGCTTTGGCAGCCAGATTGGCTAGCTTCAGGTCGCCCGAACCGGAGATGCTGGCGCGCACCGAATCGGCACGCCCGCTGGCTGAAACATCGCCGCTGCCGGAGATCGAGATCGCCAGCGCGTCAGTCGCCAGTGCTGCCATACGCACGTCACCAGAGCCCGCGACATGCAGTTCCAGGCTGGGCGTCTGCAGCTTGTCGAGAGTGAGCTTGGCGTAGCCGGAAATTGCGACCTTCTCCAGGTTGCGCACATTCACTGTGATCTTCAACAGCGTCGGCTTGAGCGAAGTCGAGCGCTTGATCAGTCGGAGTTTCAGCTCGTCGCGTTCGACCACGGTTTCAATCAACGGGGCGATGTTGTCATCGGTCTCAATCGAAACCCCCTCAAAGCTGCCCTGAACAATCTCGACCTGCGCCGGTACCTCAATCGACAGACTCTTGAAACCAGAGGCCGGCCGGGGCGTCTTGGCGACCTGACCCGAACCCTCGACCTTGCTTCCAAAGCCCCAGTCCCAGGCAAGAGCCGGCGCTGGCCCGAGCAAGCCAAAGCTACCGACCAACGCCAAAGCGCAAGCCATCGGAGCGAACCCCAAACGATGAATGTTGAAACCTGACATAAAGAACCCTCCAGTTCGCGGGCCAACGCGGCCCGATGAACACACTGTAATGGAAGCAGCTTGTGCCTGCCAACTGATTACGACGAACTGCAGGCTGGTGGGAGGAACGGTGGGATTGGCGGAACGCACGGGCACCCGCCAGAATAGGCGAAAGCCGCATGTAGCGGCTTTCCATTTGGTGCATCTGGCGATTACTCGCTTCAGCTTGTTAGCGTCCAGAGCTCATATCCCAATCGATAAGTGATTGAACTTTAGCACACAACAGGTTACAACCAATTCTGTCAAAAAATGGGAGGGAAAGATGTCAACAATGCACTACCGTCTTGCACTCGACTTGGGTTCCACTTCACTCGGCTGGGCCATGGTTCGACTCAACGCGGGCAACCCACCCGCACCTGTTGCAGTCATCAAGGCCGGGGTGCGGATATTTTCAGACGGACGCAACCCGAAGGACGGATCATCGTTGGCTGTCACGCGCCGTGAAGCCCGTGCGATGCGCCGCAGGCGTGACCGCTTGCTCAAGCGCAAGGCACGCATGAGAAAAGCCCTGATTGAACACGGCTTCTTTCCTGCCGATCAAGCACTACGCCAAGCACTGGTCACACTCAACCCATACGCCCTGCGCGCAAAAGGGCTGGACGAAGCCCTGAAGCCTGAGGAATTTGCTCGCGCTCTATTCCATATCAACCAGCGCCGTGGCTTCAAGAGCAACCGCAAGACGGACAAGAAGGACGACGACAGCGGAGCATTGAAACAAGCCATCAGCAAACTGCGCTCCGACATGACCGCAGCCAATTGCCGCACGGTAGGCGAATGGCTGCATCAGCGCGATGCGGTAGGTGGCATGGTCCGCGCGCGTTACCGTGAGGTCAAAGTATTGCGCGACGACGGAAGACCCAAGATCAACAAGAGCTACGACCTGTACATCGACCGCGCGATGATCGAGGCCGAGTTTGATGCACTGTGGGTCAAGCAAGCCACGTTCAATCCCGCGCGATTCAACGACCGCGCCAGAGACGACCTGAAAGACGCCCTGCTGCACCAGCGCCCTCTCAAACCTGTGAAGCCTGGTCGCTGCACGTTGATGCCCGACGAAGAGCGCGCCCCGCTGGCTCTGCCCAGCACGCAACGCTTCCGGATGTACCAAGAGGTGAACAACCTTCGCATCTTGCGCGAAGGCTTGAAGGAAGAACCGCTCACCCTGCAACAACGCAACATCCTGCTCAGCGCCCTGGAGCACCACAGCAAGCGCACGTTCACGCAGATCAAGACTTTGCTCAATACTGGCGGTGCATTGCAATTCAACTTTGAGGACCCCAAGCGCCAGGAGCTCAAAGGCAACACCACCAGTGCCATTCTGAGTGACAGAAAGCACTTTGGGGAGGCATGGCTCGCCTTCGACGAAGCCAAGCAAGACGCCATCGTGCTGCAACTGCTTCAGGAAGAGAACCTGGCCAAGCTGGTGCGATGGCTGCAAGAGCAAACTGGCATCGACGAACCACGGGCCGAAACAATCGCGAGCGCTGGCCTGCCCGACGGCTACGGCAGCCTGTGCACCATGGCGCTGGCGCGCATCCTGCCTGAACTGCGCCGCGATGTGGTGACGTACGACAAGGCGGTGCTGGCAGCGGGATTCGACCACCATAGCCGCTTGGGTCAAAACGCAGATGTACCAGGCCTTACTCATGCAGTCGAACAGATCAGTCCTGAAACAGGCGAAATCAAAACCTTCCACGTCTTCCATAAACTCCCCTACTACGGCGAGCACATGCAACGCCATGTAGGTTTTGGTACTGGCAAGTTCGACGACAGCGACGAAAAGCGCTACGGCAAAATTGCGAACCCGACCGTCCACATCGGCCTGAACCAAGTTCGAGTGGTGGTGAACGCACTTATCATGCGCTACGGTCACCCCAGCGAAGTCATTGTCGAATTGGCGCGTGACCTCAAGCAGAGCAAAGACCATTCGCAAAGCAGCGGCGAACCGTACCGAGAAAAACCTGGGTGCTCATGCCGACGCTGCGTCACCGCACAGCAAGCTAATAACCAGCATCGAAATAAGCGACTGCGGGCAGACGTGGCAGGTGTTTTGAGCATAGTCCCCGAGCGCGTACGCGCTGCCGACATTCAAAAGATGATTCTGTGGGAAGAGCTCAGCAACGATCCGGCTGACCGCCGTTGCCCCTATTCCGGTGTGCAAATTAGCGTGGGCATGCTACTCAGTGAGCAGGTGGAAATTGAGCACATCCTGCCGTTTTCGGAAACGCTCGACGACAGCCTGAACAACAAGACTGTGGCCATGCGACAGGCCAACCGAATCAAGGGCAACCGCACGCCCTGGGATGCGCGTGATGACTTTGCAGCGCAGGGTTGGAGCTACGCCGACATCATCGAGAGCGCGAAACAAATCCCCAACAAGGCAAAGCGTGACCGCTTCGCCGAAGACGGCCTCGAACGCTGGCGAAAGGATTCCGACTTCTTAGCGCGAGCGCTGAACGACACCCGCTATCTGAGCAAAGTGGCGCGCGAGTACCTCGGCCTGATTTGCCCACAAAACACACGCGTCATTCCGGGGCGCATGACCGCCATGCTTCGTGGCAAGTTTGGCCTCAACGACGTGTTGGGGCTGGATGGTGAAAAGAACCGAAACGACCACCGCCACCATGCGGTGGACGCCTGCGTCATCGCCGTGACAGACCAGGGCTTGCTACAGCGCTTTGCGCGTGCCAGCGCCAGCGCACGCGAACAGCAACTCAATCGACTCGTGGAGAACATGCCGATGCCGTGGGGTACGGACCAGGACAG
>CAYHDD010000217.1:0-5772 GCA_964355195.1 uncultured Rhodoferax sp.
GCGTCGCCCGCTGGCGTTGCTGATTGCACTGCTCGGAGCGATTGCGCCCACGCTGTCGTACGGTTTGGCGCGCACGGGTGATGTGCCACTGGTCGAGATTTGCACCAGCCTGGGACCGCGCTGGGTGGCATTGAGTGATTCGCCAGACTCCCCTGACGGGCAGGAGTCTGCGCTGCAAATTGAACATTGCCCGTTTTGCCTGTCCGCCACGCACAGCGTGGCACCACCGCCCCACGTTTCACTGCATGATTTCGGTGTGTCGGGCGAGCCCGCGGTGCCGGCGCTGGGACAGGCTTTTTTATTCGTTCCCCTGTCTACTCATATACCGCCACCGCGCGGTCCGCCTTGGGACTTTGCTCTCTAGTTTGCAGCAATTGACGCCGACTCCGCGTGCGTTGGCAGCACTTCTTTTTTTGCGCCCAAGCGCATTCCAAATTCGTCCAAATTATGAAAAAATTTCCATTTCGTCCGCTTTCCTCCGTTGGTATTGGTGGCTACAGAAAATCCGCCCTGAACCTTGCCGTCGGCATACTCGTTGGCCCCAGTCTGGTTCTGGCACAGACTACACCGGATGCCAGCAGTGAAACAAGCTTAAGTCAGGTCGTGATCACGGCACGCCGCGTTGAGACAAAACTTGAGGACGTGCCACAACGCGTCGAGATCGTCGATGCCAAAGACATTGACAAGACATTTCACGGTGACCTGACGGACTTGTTAAAAAAGAGCGCCAGCATTGATGTCATTCAGTACCCTGGGGGTCTTTCAGGTATCGGCATACGGGGGTTCTCACCCGAGTACAACGGTATCAACCGGCACTCAGCGTTGCTGATTGATGGTCGCCCTGCCTCGGTTGACAACCTGGCTACGATCAGTTCCGGCTCGATTGAGCGCGTTGAAGTCATGAAAGGCCCTGGTTCCGCACTCTATGGATCAGGTGCCATGGGTGGGGTGGTCAACATGATTTCCCGCCAAAGCAGGGGCGATATTCATGGGCAAGCCGATCTGTCAGTGGGGCAGTTTGCCACCACGGAGGGAAAATTCAGGGTGGGAGGAAACATCACCGAAGCCATCGACTTTGACTATGCCGGGTCATTGATCAAGGCCGGTGACTTTGCCATGGGCAATGGTGAAAGTCGTCCCTCGGGCTACACCATGGAAGGCCACTCGATCCGGGCCGGGCTGGCCATCAACAAGGACTGGCGGCTCAATGCGAAATGGACCGATTGGCAAGGGCGCGACGTTGAGGCTCCCGGCGACATCGCCTACGGCCTGAATGCACAGGTCAAGAAGCAAATAGCCACCTCCGACCGTGATCTGCGTTTGACCGGGAACATGGGCGACCATGCGCTGACCATCACCGCCTTTTCGGGTACCCAGTATTCAGAGCAGACGCAAGTTACGTCCACTACGGTTTCCTATCGCCCGCAGTTGCCAGCGGTTTACTTTGCTGGCGATCTGCGGTTCTCCGGATGGCAGGTGCAAGACGCTTGGGAGTGGTCGAAAAA
The DNA here is from genome assembly GCA_964355195.1 of uncultured Rhodoferax sp. GTDB lineage: Bacteria > Pseudomonadota > Gammaproteobacteria > Burkholderiales > Burkholderiaceae_C > Rhodoferax. Next base: position 1,506 of record CAYHDD010000217.1, read on the forward strand.
CAGCGTTTTGCTGTTTGGGGTCGATACCCAAAAGGTGGATTCGTTTTCCAAAACCTACGACCTGGGCAAACCTGGCGCGCCGCAAAAAGGCTCCAACTCGGCCGACAACCAACGGCTTTCGACCGGCTTCTTTGCGGAAAATAGCTGGACCTTTAATGCCGGTCACAGCACCGCTTATATTGGCATCCGGCGTGACAACATTTCTAACGAAACGTTCGATTCGCCTTTCAAAACCGGGTTCACACCCTCAAAGTCGGATCTTTCCTCGACCAATCCCAGTGCCGGTTTCAAGCACCAACTGGCCCCGGGCTTGAATCTGCACAGCACGATCGGCACGGCATTTATTGCACCCAACGCTTTTGTCACCACTGGCAATACCAAAACCCCTAGAACGGTGGGTGGCAAAGTCATCTATGACTACACGGTGGCCAACCCCAACATCAATCCTGAAAAGTCCTTGACCAAGGACATCGGCATTGAATGGGGCACCCGTGACCTCGGGGTTGATCTGACGATTTTCGACACCGAGGTGACGGACCGGATTGTGTCGGTCAAAACCACGGACACGTCGGGTGGTGTCAACAATGGCGGTGTCACCACCACCAACATCAACGGGGACAAAGCCAGTATTCAGGGACTTGAATTTCAAGGCCACTGGGCCATTTCAAAAAACTATCGTTTGACGGTGGGTGGCACCCGGTATGCCCACAACTGGACTTTGGTCAACGGGGCACAGGTGGATGCCAATATCGTGCCTGAGCTGGCCATCAAGCTGGCACTTGACGCTGATTTTGGTCAATGGTCTGGTCGACTTGGCATCCGGTACCGGGGTCCGATGAAGGACCAGGATTGGGTGTATGGCGGGGGCAAGCAGATCGAGATTGCCGGATTTGCGGTGGCTGATCTGAATATTCGTTATCGCATTGACAAGGCACAGTCGGTGGCACTGTCCATCGAAAACCTGGGCGACCGCTATTACACCGAGAAGTTTGGCTTCAACATGCCAGGTCGCAACACGCGTGTGAACTACCGGTACGAATTCTGATGAACCCGTTTCAACACCATTTTTTGACCAGGAGGTTCTCATGAACACATTGGCTTTGACCGGACTCAGCCGACGCTGGCTGACCAAAGTGCATCGGTGGAGCGGGCTGTTTTTGCTGTTTTTCTTGTTCGTGGCCGGAGTGACCGGGGCGATTCTGGCGTTTCGATGGGAGCTTGACAGGGCGATCAACCCGCAACTGTTCACGGTACAGCCGCAAGCACAAGCCCTGTCTTACTCCACGCTGATTGACCGGGTTGAGTCGCACTTTCCGGACTTGATCGTGTCTACCGTCGTGGCACCCAAAACACTGCAACAGTCGGCCATCGTTTATGTCAAGTCGCGCATGGCGGTGCATGCTTCCCATGTTCATGTCATGGGCATGAAAAGCGAATTGGATTTCAACCAAGTGTTTGTTGACCCGTATTCCGGCAAAGTGCTGGGTCAACGCAGCACCACCCGCTTTGAGCTGACGCGAGAGAGTTTGATACCAGACATCGTGCGCCTTCACTACACCTTGTTTCTGGATGAGTTTGGTGCGTGGTTAATGGGGGTGAGTGCGCTGATCTGGTTTTTGACAACGTTTCTGGGTATGGTACTGACCTGGCCCGCTACCTGGCGGTCATTGAAAAGCTGGAAGCCGCTGGTGACTATGCGCACAAGAAGCGGCAGCTACAAGCTGAACTATGACCTGCACCGTACCGCCAGTCTGTTGACCCTGCCCATCTTGGTCGTGGTCGCTTTTTCGTCCATCTATTTGAATTTGCCAGGTGTGGTCAAGCCGGTGATCAAGGCTTTTTCCCCGGTCTTCAACTTTGCAACGATTCCGTCTGCCGGGCATATGGATATCAGCAGCCCCAGGGTTACCGTAGAACAGGCGATTGCAGCGGCACAGCAAGCCATGCCGGCAGCACGTCATCAATCTGTGGGGCGGGATTTTGTGAAGGGGCTTTACAGCGTGCGTATGCAGTTGCCTGACGATGTGTCGCCAACCGGAAATAACACGGTTTATGTACGCATGTCGGATGGGAAGGTTGTGTTTCAACGCAAGGCGGCAGATGCTTCGGCAGGTGACGTGTTCTCGGCTTGGCAATATCCCCTGCACAGCGGCAATGCATTTGGTCTGGTGGGGCAATGTCTGATCTTTATCGGTGCGGTTGCTTTGGTTGCCATGTGCGTGACGGGTTTGAACGTCTGGCTTCGCAAGCGACGCAGCACACAGCGTCGATCTAAAACGGACTCGGCGCCAGCGCTCAATCCTGTTGCAAATCATGCAAATCATGCAAGTCCAAGCACTCGCTGAGCGCGTGGACACGCAGGCCAAACGGAGTCAAGGTGTCAAAGCGGGCGCAACCTGCTGCTTGACAAAAGACTCCTTGGTCGATGTACCAAAAACAGGGAATTCGAAATGAATAAATTTGCACTACTCCCACTTTGTGTGAGCTTGGTCAGTGTCTGGGCAGCAGAGGATAAGTCGCTCAAAGAAGTGACCGTGACAGCCACAGGCACCAACGACATTACCGAGCGCCAGCAAGCTGCCACGCAAAAAATCATCATCGGCAAGGATGAAATTGAAAAAATGGGGGCACTGACCATTGGCGATGTGCTGGGCAAATTGCCCGGTTGGCAGCAGTGGCTCGCATGTACTGGCAGCAAATATTGAAATCTTGGCGCATCAGCGAGATGAGAGCCAACGCAGCAGCAGCCTGGGCATCAACGAGACCCACACGTCTTGGGACCAGCAATGGACCACCTGGGTGCAAGACGAATGGAGCCCCAGCAACGCGCTGACATTGACCACCGGCCTGCGCAGTGAAGCCATTCGCTATGCGGTCGATGGTTCCGAGCAACGTCACCAGCGACTGTTGCCCTCGGTTGCACTGCGCTGGGAACCTGCGGCGCAATGGATGTTGCGAACCTCGCTGGGAGCAGGTATCAAACCCCCGCAACTTGCAGAGTTGACCAATCAACCGGTGTTAAGCGTCAGCGCCAACACGCCGCTCGAGCCAGACCGCAGGGGCAACCCAGCGCTGCGACCTGAGCGCAGCGTGAATTTCGAGCTGGCTCTGGAGCGCTACCTGCCCAATGAAGCAGGTGTATTTGGCGCTAACGTGTACCTGCGCCATACGGATGACTTTACCGAGCGGCGCGTTTTGCTTGAAGGCACGCGCTGGGTGGATAGGCCCTACAACGAGGGTTTTGCCCGCCACTGGGGGCTGGAGTTGGACGGCAAGTTGCGCACCGACAATTTTGGCTGGCGCGGCGCCACCTTCAGAGCGCATCTGACGGTGCCGCGCAGTGCCGTGAATGATGTGCGCTTGGGGCTGACGCGTGATGCCCGCGAGCAGCCACGCTACATTTTGAGCGCTGGGTTTGACCAGACACAGGCAACCGTGAGCTACGGCGTGTCGATGCAATACAGCGGTGCTGTGCAGACTCAAGTTTCTGGAGAGCAGGCTTTCGAAACCCAAAGCCGCGCTGTGTTTGATGTCTATACCCTGCACAAAATCAACGACAAATTCAACCTGCGTTTGTCGGTGCAAAACCTGTTTGCGGCAGAAACTCAGCGGCAAATGTCGGCTTATGCACCAGCAGCGATATGGGCGCTTGGTTCAGCTGACAAGGGGGTTCGAGTGGCGTTGGTGTCGCTGGAGGGTAAGTGGTGATCAGCATCCTCAAGAATCAGCGTCACTTGTTGATCGCCGGTAGCGTCGTGCTTTTTCACATCGTGGCGCTGTGGGCCTTGCAATCGGGCTTGATCAGGCGTGCGCTGGAATCGGTGGTGCCGGTGGAAATACTCAGCGAATGGATTGAACCACCGCAGCCTAAAGTGGTGCCACTTCCACCGCAGCCAGCACCAAAACCTGTGCAGCAACCCATTCAGCAAAAAATGCTCAATTTGCCGCCACCGCCAATGCCGATTGCCATAGCAGACTCGACCCCTGCTCAAGATGCCCCGGTAGGTGTGAAGACTGTACCCTTGGCATTGCCACCTATCGCCGCACCAGTGGCCGAAATGCCTGCGCCGACTGCACCACCAAAAGTGCAGTTGCCGTCCAGCGATGCTGACTACTTGCAAAACGCCCCCCCCGTTTACCCACGCCACAGCAAACGCTTGGGTGAGCAGGGCAAAGTCATTGTGCGGGTACTGATTGATGCTGATGGCTTGGCGCAGAAGGCGGAAGTTCGTAGCTCAAGCGGCTATGAACGCTTAGATCAAGCCGC
>CAYHDD010000218.1:0-1971 GCA_964355195.1 uncultured Rhodoferax sp.
TTGGACGCATCCTTGAACTTGCTGCCCAGGTGCAACCTCCTGCTTTCGACTTTGGCATGTTTGCCGAGCAACGGAAAGCTGCTCTGGTCATAGTCAAACTTGGCCGGCTCCTTCCAGCTACGCTCGCCTTGACAACCGGCACAGTCTTTGCCCAGGGACTCCTTGTGCTTGTCGTCCTTGGCATGGCAAGAGTTGCATTCCTGGCTCAGCTTGACGCGGTAGAGTTGACCGCTATGGCAGCTGGAACAGGTGGCCGCACGATGCTTGCCACGCAACGCGTATTTGGTATCGCTGTCGTGATTGAAGTTGCTCGGCTTCCATTGGTTCGCGCCATGGCAACTTTCGCACTTCTCACCGAACAATCCCTTGTGGCCTTTGCTGCCGTCATCGTCCTTCTTGTGGCAGCCAACGCAGTTGCGTGGCGTGTCCTTGTAGCTCGCCGCTTTGTCCTTGTGGCAGGCGGCGCACTTGGCGTCCGCATGCTTGCCAGACAACGCAAAGCGAGTCGTGGCATGGTCAAACTTGGCTTCCTTCCAACTGTTCTCACTGTGACAGTCGGCGCACTTTGAACCGAGCGAGTTCTTGTGCACATCGTCTTTGCGGTGGCAGGCGCTGCACTCGCTTGGTGCCGCACTGTATTTCTTGCCAGTCACATGACACTTCTCACATTGAACTGGCTGATGCTTGCCACGCAACAGGTAGTCGGTCTGACTGTGGTCGAACTTCTTCTTGTCGAACACCACAATTTGTGCGTCGCGCCCCTTGTGCTCGGTATGACAGCTGCTACAAGCCTGAGCTTTTTGCCGACCATGGAATCCTGTCTTCGCCTTCATGTCAGCCCCCACTTCCTTGTGGCAGTCTGCGCATAGACCCGACTGTGCCCCACGGTCGAACTTGACATGACACTGCTTGCAGTCGTCCTCGATCTTGACATGGCCTTGAACGAGCTTGCCAGGCGCCAAAATCGACTCGATGGTCTGCGCCGTGGCGGAACCCGAAGCACCCCAGAGACACAGCACCCAGATGGCAAGAAGCCAGCACCTCAGACACTGTGACTGACGACGGGGTGACCATGGCATTGGCAGCATCGTCCGATCAATACGCGTGCACGGCGATGACATGCACGACGGCACTGATCAGCAACAAGTAGACAAACGGGATGTGGGCTACGTGCCATAGCGAAAACAAGCGCGCATAGGCCGTGAATTGCGCCACCCGGGTGACAGCATTCAAATACTGTCCAACCAATTTCCGGGAGTACCGTTCACGCTGTAGCAATTCGCTCTGGCTCCAGTGCTGGCAGTCAGCCAAGAGCCGCAAGGCCCTGCGCAAATCCGAAACACACCGACGGTAGACCAGCCACTGTCGCAGTGGCAGCAAAAAGACTTGTCGTGTATAGGTGAACCATGTCAGTTCCGCCTTCAGTTCACTTTGCTCAAACGCAATCAGTCGCGCCTCCACTTCGGGTGCGAAAGCCAGACGCGAGCGTGCCTCTTCTTCCTCCAGCCCAGCGCGGGTCTGCAACTCCAGCAAACTGACCTTTTCTCCGTGCAGACCACGGTTGACACGGGCATAAATGAAACGGCCCACCACCCCACTCGCGGCCACCGCAAGCATGCTGTACAAGGCAACAGCGGCGTTCAGCGAACCGACCCTGAAGGTCGAGTGCAACAAAATGGCCATCGGCCCGCCGACCCCCAGCACCATGTGCACCAGAAACCACCACTTGAGGCGCCCCCAATTCCGGGTGAAACTGAAGTGTTTGCGCAAGGGGTAACTGAACAGGAGCAGCATCATGGTGCCACCCGCCACGCCCAGCCAGTACCCGACATCGTCCCCGGCTTTGAAGTAGCCCATGCTGCTAATCCACCAGGTCAGCGCCAGCAAGGCAGTGATGGCCAGGTAAACCAACACGTCTGCGGGCATCGAACTGGCAAAGCCGCTTTCCCTGTCAGAACGCACTTGCTCGGC
>CAYHDD010000218.1:2071-5771 GCA_964355195.1 uncultured Rhodoferax sp.
CTGCGGGCATCGAACTGGCAAAGCCGCTTTCCCTGTCAGAACGCACTTGCTCGGCCTTCACCGTACTCGATTCGAACAAGGAGGAATCCGGGAAATCTGAATTTCGGATAGCCATGGGGCGAGGCGCGAATCTCTCGGCGGTGGCAGTGATGAACACAGTGGACGGTTGTAGAGTTTGGTCAGCTTGATGATAGATAAGCTTTCTTAACTAAGGCTTAATGAAGCACGTAACTCTATGTAAGCTTGTTCACGAGACTATCCTGAGGAGGGGGGCGTCAATGGCGATGAAAGCCAAAGGGTCATCGCCCAGACCCGGCCGGGCACCGCTCAGTGGGTGCGGGCGAGACTGCTGACTCCGGTCACCAACGCGATGCCTGCCAACAGCCAAGCAATCTGAATCAAAGTCTCTCGTGCCGACAATCGTCTTTGCAATTGAGGAATCAAGTCGGCCAGAGCCACGTAGACGAAGCTGCTGCTGGCGAGCACCAGAAAGTACGGCAAGTAGTCATGCAGCAACTCAACCAGCCAAAAGCCCAGCAGCCCCCCCAATGAAGTGACCGCGCCGGCCAGTGATACCTTGATGATCGCGGCACGTCGGTTGCCCGCACCCGAGCGCAATACCAACAGATCACCCATATGATGCGGCACCTCATGAACCAGTACGGCCAACGAGGCAATCATGCCCAGACGCATGTCGGCCATGAAGGCAGAGGCGATCAGCACACCATCGCCAAAGCAGTGCACGCTGTCACCGGTCAGCAAGGCCCAGGTCCCGGCACGGTGGGCTTGTTCATGTGAGTGATGGACGTCGCCGTCATCCGCGTGCTGATGATGCTCGTGACCGTGATGCCACAGCTCCGCCTTGTCCAGCAAAAAGAAGAAGATCAGGCCGGCCAGCAAGGCCATGAACAGCCCGTGTGCACCGGCTCGACCCTCAAACGCCTCCGGCAACAAGTGCATGAAGGCGGTCGCCAACAAGGCACCAGCTGCCAGGCTCAGCATGTGCTGCGTGTAGCGCGCCAGCATGCCAAAACTCAGCAACGCCGCGCACCAGACACTGCCGATGCCCGCAGTCAGAGTCCCCAACACAATCGCCAACAACAACATAGCCTTCCTGTCACTCCTGACCCGAGCCGATGCTCACGAAGAATAAAAGCCACCCGCCAAGGCGGCTCCGGCCGACCGGCGCACATGCCAATGCACGGCCACACCGTCAGCGTCAAACCACGCCGTGCGCCCTAAACCACGCCAGACAGCGGTTCCAACCGTCCTGTGCCGGATCCGCTCTGAAACTGGGGCGGTAGTCGGCATGAAAGGCATGTGGCGCGTCGGGGTACACCACAAACATGGCCGCCTTCGAAGCCGCCGTTCCCTCTGCCAGCGCCGCCTTCATCCTTTCAACCGTGTCGAGCGGTATGCCAGCGTCCGCTTCGCCATAAAGCCCCAAGACGGGTGCCCGCATGACAGGGGCCAAGTCTATCGGATGTTTGGGCGTCAGTTCGCTGCTTGCGCCCACCAAACGACCATACCAGGCCACGGCCGCCTTGACCGGTCCTTGCGCTGCATACAGCCAGGTGATCCGACCGCCCCAGCAAAAACCGGTAATCGCGACCTTGGTCAGATCACCGCCGTGAGCGCCGGCCCACTGAACTGCGCCGTCGAGATCGGCCATGACTTGCGAATCAGACACTTTGGACACCAGCTCGGTCATCAATTTCGCCATGTCCGTGTAGCTACCTGCGTCGCCCTGGCGGGCGTACAGCGCTGGCGCGATGGCCAGATAACCCGCCTTCGCAAAACGACGACACACGTCGGCTATGTACTCATGCACACCAAAGATTTCCTGCACCACCAGAACAACTGGCAAATTCGCCCTGCCATCGGGCGCAGCAAAGTAGGCTGGCACACTAAAGCCCGCCACTTCAAAACTGATCGTTCCCGTCTTCAATCCGACGGACGGGGTCTTGATGGCTGTCTGGGCCATGACAGGCAGGGTGGCCGCCGCATAGCCGACGCCCAGCGCCACTTTCAACGCCACACGCCGACTGGCACCACGCTCGCTTGCCCGACCAGGCCGTAGCGAATCAAAGTCGGACTTCAGGTTGCCATCGGACATCGCTGCTCTCCATTGGGTTGCGGTTTCAAAACGGGATAGAACTGCCGTTTATAACCAAAAAAGTTGGTCTGGGAGCGTCTGCGGTCTCTGCACGCATGACTTCACCCAAAGCAACCTCTAAACTGATGCCATGGAAAGTCTTGATGTCGTTGTTGTCGGTGGCGGTGCCGCTGGCCTTTTTTGCGCCGCAGTTGCCGGACAGCAGGGTCTGAAAGTGTTGCTGCTCGATCACAGTGCCAAGCTGGCCGAGAAAATCCGCATCTCCGGTGGTGGTCGCTGCAATTTCAGTAACACAGAGGTGACGGCTGCCAACTTCATCGGCAGCAACCCGAACTTTTGCCGCTCGGCACTGGCGCGCTACACGCCCCAGCACTTCATCGAATTGCTGCAACGCCATGGCGTACCGTTTCATGAAAAGCACAAGGGACAGCTGTTTTGTGACCGTTCAGCTGAAGACATCATCAGCGTGCTGCTGGCCGAGTGCACCGCCGGTCGGGTCACGCGCTGGCAGCCCTGCGCTGTCAAGAGCATCACACACCCGGCTGTAGCCTGCTCCACTGAGGCCGCACGTTACACGGTCGAATGTGATCGCGGCTCGCTTCGAACCCGCGCGGTGGTGATTGCGACGGGTGGTCTGTCGATTCCGAAGATTGGAGCAACTGATTTGGGTTACCGCATCGCGCGCCAATTTGGCTTGCGCCTGGTCGAGCCGCGCCCGGCTTTGGTGCCGCTTAGCTTCGACGCTTCTGCCTGGGGACCTTACGCGCAATTGGCCGGGCTTTCTTTGCCAGTTCAGATTGCAACCGGTCACAAGCGCGACAAGGCGGTGTTTCTGGAAGATCTGCTGTTCACGCACCGCGGTCTGAGTGGGCCCGCCGTGCTGCAAATATCAAGCTGCTGGAAGCCTGGGCAGTCGATCACGATCAATTTGGCGCCCGGTAACGACCTGCTGCAGAGTCTCAGAGATGCGAAGGCAAGTTCCAGGAAACTGATCGCCAATGAATTGGCACGGCACTTGCCCGCACGCCTGGTTGACACATGGATCCAGCAGGACCGGCAGGCGGGCCACAACTGGCAGCGTCCGATCAACGAGGCCACTGACAAAGCCTTGTCAGAACTGGCCCAGTCACTGACGCAGTGGGAACTTGTCCCGACCGGCACCGCGGGCTACAACAAGGCAGAGGTCACCGCCGGAGGCGTTGATACGCGGGACCTGTCTTCACAATCCATGGAGTCCAGACAGCCCGGTCTCTATTTCATTGGCGAAGTGATCGATGTGACGGGTTGGCTGGGCGGCTACAACTTCCATTGGGCCTGGGCCAGCGCAAATGCCTGCGCCCAGGATCTCGCCGACAGGCTGAACCCACCTGTCAGGCAGGTACAAGAGCCGCAATAAGAAGGCTATAATCCGATTCTTTGCTGGCACAGCCCCGCTGCCTGATCACATTTTTTGTGGGGAACATCGTACGATTCTCGTCAGTAGGCCCGATCTTCCTTTGACAGAACTCTGCAGTTTTTTGGACAACATCATTTAATGACAACCATCCGTGTAAAAGAGAACGAGCCTTTTGACGTAGCACTGCG